>JAEYVN010000425.1 GCA_023431725.1 Pseudomonadota bacterium | reverse complement strand
ATATCAAGCTTGCCGGGATGCGCGAACTGGCTTTCGTGCGCAGTCCGCTGGCGCAC
This sequence comes from Pseudomonadota bacterium, assembly GCA_023431725.1. GTDB lineage: Bacteria > Pseudomonadota > Alphaproteobacteria > Rhizobiales > Xanthobacteraceae > Pseudorhodoplanes. The sequence continues at coordinate 2,460 of JAEYVN010000425.1, read as the reverse complement.
GCGAAGATTATAAAAGTCCGCAAACCGGTCGGGCAGGAACGAAACGTCTTTGTCGCGTCCGACCTTGTCGGCATCAAACCGATCGTCGCCAATTCGGGGCTGCCGGGTTTCAAGGCGTCGGCCCAGCCAATTCTTGCGCATGAGAAAGTGCGGCATGTCGGCGAGGCGATCGCCGTGTGCGTTGCCGCCACGCGGGCCGAGGCCGAGGATCTTGCCGCCGCGGTGGAAGTCGAGTTCGAGGAACTGCCGGCAGTGGTCGACATGCTGGCCGCGCGGGCACCCGGCGCGCCGCTTGTCCACGAGCAATGGGGCGACAACGTCTTTCTGGAGAGCCGCGTCGAGGCCGATCTCTCCGAGATCAAGAAGACTGCACCGGTCGTCGTGCACCGGACGCTGCGAACCGCGCGGCAATGCATGTCGCCGATGGAGGGCCGCGGTGTCGTTGCCGTCTATGACAAGCGCCTCGACCAGATCGTGCTGCATACGGCGACGCAGATCCCGCACATCATCCGCACCGGCCTTGCCGGCTGTCTCGGTGTTTCGGAAGAAAACGTGCGCATTGTCGCGCCGGATATCGGCGGCGGATTCGGCTACAAGGGCATGCTGCTGTCGGAAGAGGTCTGCGCGGCCTTTCTGGCAAGGCATCTTGGCCATCCCGTGCGCTGGCTGGAAGATCGCCGCGAGCAACTGGCCGGCAATGCCAACTGCCGTGAGCATCATTACGACATCACCGCCTATGCCGACAGCGACGGCCGTCTGATTGCGCTCGATGCGTCCGCGACGGTCGATACCGGAGCCTATTCCATCTACCCCTTCTCGGCGTGTCTTGAGGCGGCCCAGGTCGCGAGCATCCTGCCCGGGCCCTACAAATTCGACGCATATCGCTGCATCACCTGGTCGTCGGCCACCAACAAACCGGGCCTCGTGCCTTATCGTGGCGTTGCCCGCGCCGGCGTTTGTTACGCGATGGAAACGATCATCGATGCCATCGCCCATGCGGTGAACAAGGAGCCTTACGAGGTTCGCCTGCGCAATCTCGTCCAGCCGGAGGAGATGCCGTTCGATAACATCACCAACAAGCATTTCGATAGCGGCGACTATCCCGAATGCCTGCGCCGTGTCGTCGAGGCCATCGATCTGCCTGCGGTACGGCAGAAGCTGAAGGAGGCGGCCCATTCGAGCGTGAAGATCGGCGTCGGCTTTTCGGTCTTCTGCGAACAGGGCGCGCACGGCACGTCAGTTTATTACGGCTGGGGCATCCCGATGGTTCCCGGTTTCGAACAGGCGGTTGCGCGGCTGACGCCCGACGGCGGTCTCGAATTGCGTGTCGGCATTCAGTCGCACGGGCAGGGGCTTGAGACGACGCTGGCCCAGATCGGAAATGAAGTGCTCGGCATTCCGATCGAACGCATCCGCGTCGTCCACGGCGACACGGCAGTAACGCCCTATTCGACCGGCACCTGGGGGTCGCGCTGCATCGTCATGGCGGGCGGCGCGGTGGCCACCGCCTGCAAGGAGCTTGGCGAACGCATCGCGCGGATCGGCGCGCATTTGCTGCAAGTTCCGACTAACAGAGTTGAGGTGAAGGCGGGCCTCGTTTCGACTGGCGTCGCCAGTGTGAAGATCGAGGAGGTCGCGCGCACCTGGTACTTGCGACCGCAGGAATTGCCGAAGGATGTGAATACGGGCGGCCTCGAAGTCACCAGCGGTTACAAAACCGTACGCGATACCGGCACTTTCAGCTACGCGGCGCACGCCGTCGTCGTTTCGGTCGATACCGAGATGGGCGACGTGCAGATCCTCGATTATGCATTGTGCGAAGACGGCGGCGTGCTGATCAATCCGATGATCGTCGATGGTCAGGTCTGCGGCGGCGTGGCGCAAGGGATCGGTACGGCCCTCTACGAGGAGATGCCGTTCGACGCACATGGCCAGCCGCTTGCGACCACATTGGCCGACTACATGCTGCCCGGCGCGACCGAAGTGCCGATGCTGCGCATCGATCATATGGAAACACCGTCGCCGTATTCCGCTTTCGGCCAGAAGGGGATTGGCGAGGGCGGAGCGATCGGACCGCCCGCCGCGATTGCCAATGCGGTGAACGACGCGTTGCGCTCCCTTGGCGTCGAGATCAATCAACTTCCGATCACGCCGCATCGCATTCTGGAGGCGTTGGCGGCATCACGCAAGAAGGCTGCCGCATGAAGCCCGCCGCCTTCGCGCTCGACCAGCCAGCCAGCGTGCCGCAACTCGCGTCGCTTCTGGCGCAGCGCGGCGAAAGCCGCATCATGGCCGGCGGACAATCGCTCGGGCCGATGCTGAATCTGCGGCTAGCCCGCCCCGACCACATCGTGTCGATTGCCGGATTGTCCGATCTCAATGCGGTCGAAGAGACGAAAGATGCCGTCATCATCGGCGCCTGTGTCACGCATGCGGCGATTGCCGATGGCCGCGTACCCG
>JAEYVN010000347.1 GCA_023431725.1 Pseudomonadota bacterium | reverse complement strand
GACCCTTGGGGATATCTCCACCAGGACAAGGATTGGCAGGATGTGCCTGATTTCCCATTGACTTAACGGGACTGTGCCTCGATAAAGCGCGCCGCTGGCCGTTGTGGCGGGAACGCCCTTCGGCTTTGCGTTTTACATGGCGCCGATCCGGGTTAAACCTTTCATCGGCGTTGTGCGTCTAAGGATCAGACGCGCGGGCAGGTTGCCGGAGGTTTCCGAAGGCTACAGGCTCCAGTGTCGATCTTGCGATGGCCCCGGAGGGGTGCCCGAGTGGCTAAAGGGGACGGACTGTAAATCCGTTGGCTATGCCTACGTTGGTTCGAATCCAACCCCCTCCACCAGCCTTCGCGCGAACGCGCTTTGGCTGGCAGCCGGTCATCGCTACGACGATTGCCTGAAGGCCGGCACATTGGCCGGACTGACAGGACGGCGATGCGGGTGTAGCTCAATGGTAGAGCAGCAGCCTTCCAAGCTGAATACGAGGGTTCGATTCCCTTCACCCGCTCCAGTCCATTCCTTTCATGATCGAGACGCCGACTTCCGACAACGGGCAGGTCGCGTCTGCCCGGTCGCGGCTTTTTGATCGCTCGCTTTCTGTCAATTCGGCAACGCTCTCGGCGGTAAGTGCTGGCAAAGGCACTTCTTTCGCGATCTGTCGTCAGCGGCACGCCGATCCGCTGCGCGGAACCAACGTCATCCGCTTCTGATTGACGGCGTTGGATGCAACGGTACGCCGTGCATTCCTGAGACCGCAGCATCACCGGGGCTCTGGGGCGTTATCGGACTTCGGAGGTTCCTATGTTGAAAATAGCAACTGTCGGAATGGCCGCGCTTTTCGTGACTGCTTCATCAATCGCTTATGCGCAACCCATGCAGATGCCGGATCGTTTCTCTCCCGCCGAATGGAATGCCGTGACGGATATGCGGATCGATCTGATAAAGAACGCTTTGCAACTCACACCCGATCAGGCGAAATACTGGCCCGCCGTCGAGGAAGCCATTCGCAATCGGGCCAAGAACAGGCAAGCCCGCGTCGAAAAAATGATGGAGACGACGGGAGCGAGGGCGCAGGAATCGCCCGTGGAGGCCATGCGCAACCGCGATCCGATCGCATTCCTCAATCGCCGTGCCGATGCCCTGTCGCAACGCGCGACCGATCTGAAGCAACTCGCGAATGCATGGCAGCCGCTTTATGCGACACTGACGCCTGAACAGAAGCGCCGCATGGCCGGGGTCTCGCTCTTTGTGATGCGTGACATGATGGATGCCATGGAGCATCGCCGCATGCAGTCCGAAGATGACGATGATGATTGACGGCAAGCCAAGCCATCGTCGGTGGTTGTTGCTCTTGACCTGGTGATCGTGTCGCGGGGCCGGATTATATTTGCGCGTAGCGCGAAGATTTTTCGGCCTCGCGCAGGATATCGGCAGGCTGCCACGTCTTTGGAATGAAGGTCAGTTCGGGCGGCAAATCGCGCGGACGGAGCTCGCTTGATGTGACGACAACGGCGATATTCGGATAACGCCCGCGGGCGCGCAGCGCGAGCGACGTGCCATCCATCAGCCCCGCGAGTTCGATGCCGGTGAACAGGTACGAGATGCCAATTCCCATCTTGCTGAGCACGACGCACGCCGCTTCGGCGCTCTCGCACTGAATGACCTGCATCTGATTTTGCTCAAGGATATTGGCGAGCGCGTCCCGATGCTGCTTGTCGTCAACGACGACCAAAGCCAACGGCCGTGGTGAATTGAGCTGACCCATCTTCCACCTCCGCTGGTGAAAAACAAGTGAGCGTACCGCGCTGTTCCTTCGTCGCGATGGCCAAAGTTTCAGCAATTCGCATCGATTTGATGCGGGCGTCTGCGCAAGCCGAAGCCTTTGGTTCAGCGGGGGATCAGGATCTTCAAGCCCGGCTCATTTGGAATGGCGAGCCGGGCTTTTCCTTTGCCTCAGGCGCGCTTGATGGCGAAGCTCTCGACATATTCGGCCGGCTTCGACGGATCGAAGGTCTTGCCCATGATCGAGAAGGACTTGGTTGTCGCTGCCGGCGGTGTCATCCCCGCATCCTTCATCGCTTTCGCAGCTTCGGTGGTGAGAAACACTTTCTTGGCGATGCCGGCATAATCAACATCGCCCTTCACCTGACCCCAGCGCTTCATCTGCGTCAGGATCCAGACCGCGAAGCTGTCGTAGGGGAAGGGATCGAAGGTGACCCGGTTCGGGTCCTTCTTGATGCCGCCGAGCCCGTCCGCATAGGTGCCGGTCAGTACCTGTTCCAGCACGGTCACGGGGGCATTGATGTAGTTGGCCGGTGCGATCGCTTCGGCGATTTCCTTGCGATGATCGGGCTTGGCCGAATAGGCACTGGCTTCCATGATGGCGCGCAGGTGCGCCGCATAGGTGTTCGGCATTTCGGTCGCGAAGTCCGCACGGGCCGAGAAACTGCAGCAGGGATGGCCGTCCCAGATTTCCTTGGACAGGATATGGATGAAGCCGATGCCATCGAACACCGCGCGCTGCACGATATTATCAGGCGCGAGGAAACCGTCGACATTGCCGGCGCGCAGATTGGCGACCATTTCCGGCGGCGG
>JAEYVN010000346.1 GCA_023431725.1 Pseudomonadota bacterium | reverse complement strand
CGGCGACAATTGACGAACCGCAAAACGGCCGAACTCAAATTAAAAAGGACCGCGTGCAATGATGCCCGCCATCACGCCGTCAAGCTGGCGGATGCGGGCTGCGTAAAGATTGCGAATGCAATCGACGTTGGAGCGGCACGCCTCGCGTTTACTGATGAAGGCCCGCTGCTCGTCCTGGATGTTGCCGCGTTGCCCCATCGCAACGAGCGATGTCGTCACCGCATAGAGCGTTGCCATTCGCGCTTCATCCTGACCGAGACCGTAATTGCTGCAGATAGTCTTCTCTGCCTCAGAAGCAGCGCGGGCACAGTTGAGCGGTGCATATTCCGCTGCGGCTGCCGGACTCGCGAGAGGGACCTGCAAGGTCAGGAAAACCAATCCACACGACAATACGCCTCGTAACAAAGCCATAGCGCCTCCAAAGTGATCATCTGCGAGTGACGTCGTTCATATGAACACAAGCATCTGAAACTCAGCTCGCAAATGAATCAATAAGTTCAATAAATCACAAAAAACCGTCCGGAATCGCAGCGCAAAAGTTTACCCATCACCGAGTCTTGATGTGGTCTGGCGAAACTATCCTGCATAGGATTTCGGCGACGGGGAGAGCAGCAGGAGATCACAATGCGTATTGCGACGTCGTGTGCCTTTCTGATCGCACTCAGCTCTGCAGCCATGGCTCAAATCCAGCCGCCTCAGCCGCAACCGCAACCGAACGTCTCCGCTCAGGAGCGCTTCTGCCTGACTGAAAAAACATCTGGCGCCGTCAGCTGCGGCTTTGCCACCATGGCGGAATGTCTCGCGGCCTCGAATGCGGGCCGGGACGGGCAATGCGAACTCAATCCGCAATTGTCCACGACGGGCTCCGGGACCCGACAATAGCCATCATACGTTTCATGGCGTTGCGGCCGGCACCAATGCCGGCCGTTCCCGGCGACCGCCGACGCGGCCCAGGCGGTCGGTGACGTTGCGCTCATTGCGATAAAGAAAAAGCCACGAAATGAGTTTGGTGCGCGTACATCCGGCGTCACCGCACTGCATTCGTGGCCCAGACGACGGAACCCGGGGGAAGGCTCAACGTCGCCGTTCTTCGCCAAATGGGAACGCCAGCGCACTTGCGCAAGCCCCCGCCCCCACGGGGTCGCACGTGGGGCCGGTTTTGCGCTATTTGAGGCCCATGACCGCCCCGCCCCTGTTCACCATCGGTTACGAGCAATCCCGGCCGGAGGCCGTGATGGCGGCCCTGAAAAAGGCCCGGGTGAAGGTCTTGGTCGATACCCGCGCGGTCGCCGCGTCACGCAAGCCCGGCTTTTCCAAGCGTCAGCTGGCGGCAACCCTCGATGAAAACGGCATCGCTTATCTGCATCTGCAAAAGCTCGGCACGCCGGCCGAAGGCCGCCAGGCCGTACGCTCGGGCCAGGTGGAAAAGATGTGGCGCATCTACGACAAGCATCTCAAGACCCACGATGCCATCGAAGCCATGGACGAGCTGCTGTCGATCGTCGAATCCGGCCGGCGTATCTGCCTGCTCTGCTTCGAGCGCGACCCCGGTCATTGCCATCGCAGCCGCATTGCGCAAATCGTGCAGGAGCGGACCGGCGCAACGATCACCGACCTGATGCCGGAGCCTGTCGGCTAGCGGCCGCACCAGAGATACGACCAGACTGCGGCGCACTTACAAGCGCCGCAGTGGCCATTCTCATCAGACGTGGACGACCTTGTTGCGCAGGACGCCGATCTTCTCGATCTCGCTCTCGATCACGTCACCCGGCTCGCAATAGCGCGTGGCCGGCACAAGACCCGGCGCCGGCTTCCACTTGCCGCCCAGTTCCTTGTCCGTCGACCAGGCGGTGCCCGCCGGCGTGCCGGTGATGATGACCATCCCCGGCTTCAGGGTGAAGTTGATCGAGAAGAAATGGATGAGATCGGCACAGTTCCAGATCATCAATTCGGTATTCGATGACTGGCGCAGCTCGCCGTTGATCCGGGTCTTCAGATTGAGCTTTTGCGGATCGCCCAGTTCGTCGGCCGTCGTGATGCATGGCCCGAGCGGCGCGCTGGTCTCGAACGCCTTGCTGCGGCCGAGTTCGTACCAGACAAAATCGCCGCTCCGGCGCACCTGGCGATCGCGCGCGGTCACGTCGTTGACGATCGTGTAGCCGAACACATGATCCAATGCGCGTTCGACCGGGATATGACGTCCTGGCTTTCCGATCACCACAGCGAGCTCGGTTTCGCAGTCGATCTTCTTGCTGAGCGTCGGATCGTAGACGATGTCATCATCGGGACCGATCACGCAATCGCTGGTCTTGATGAAGAATTCCGGCTCCTTGCCGCTAATGCCGGTATTGAGCTTTTCCGCGTTGTGATCGTGATAATTGCTGCCGCTGCACAGGATCGTGCTGGGCATGATGGGTGCGGCCAGCCGCACATCCGCCAATCGCAGCGACGCCTTTGTGTCGGCCTTCGCAACGACTTGCCGCAGGGCGGCCATGGCATCGTCTCCGCCACGGATCAGGCTGATGGTATCGTTGAACCAGCCGCTCGGGTCCTCACCTGCCACGCGGCGCGGATCGATAACCGCATCGTCCTTGATGACGCCGAGGCGCGTCGCGCCATCGGCATGGTAATTCACAATTCGCATGTCTCAGGGTTCTCTCGATCAGATCTTGCCGAGGAGATGCA
>JAEYVN010000293.1 GCA_023431725.1 Pseudomonadota bacterium | reverse complement strand
CGTCATCTCTATCCTTCCAGATAGTCAGCCTCTCGTTGGGAGAGGTGTCCCACGGGCGGAGATAGTGGAACCGACGATCAGCGTCAATGCATTTTCGGCGATGGCAGATTTTGCCTTTCGCATGGCTGCGAAAGGCAAGGTCACGAGCGCGTCAGCTGGCGACGTGCCGTGAATGCGGGTTGCTAGAACTTCAAACCGACGGCAGCGCGCGCGGTGTTGATGCGCAGATCGACACCTTCGACGGCTTGCAGTTGCACCAGTTCCCACTCACCGCGCACGAAGAGGTTCTGGCTCAGCGCCCAATCAAAACCGAGACCGATCGAACCGCCGTAGGTGAAGACGCCTTTGCGCGATGTCGTCTGCGGACCGGGAAGATTGATGGGGTCCGGACCGGATGGATTACATCCAGGATCGGCTGGATCGTTACACGTGACGGTCACGGTTCCAGAAACCGATGCCGTCGTGGTCACATCGGCACGAGCGACAGCAAAGCCGACAAAGCCGTAGGGCAGCAGCGTACCGACCGCCCAGCCGGCACGCGCGCGGAAGGTGGCAAGATCGGTAAGCTTCACAGTGGAAGCGCCCGCAACCGTCATTGCATATGTGTAGGTATGATCGGGAAGACCGCCGGCGTTGTCGATGAACTGGCGGCTGAGCGAGTCCGACGCCGCCTTAGTGGCTGACATGCGGCTGTAGTTACCCTCGAGGCCGATGACGATATCGTCCCATTGCCAGTTGTAACCAATAAAGCCACCGAAATTGTTGCTGGTGGTGGCGCCGTTCGGAAGCGTTGCCCATCCCGCAACGTTATCCTGAATAACACTGTTGCGCAGGATGTAGTCAGTCAGCGGTTGCGTCGCGTTATCGAATTTGACATCGGTACTGGTGACGCCGATCTGCCCGCCGCCGTAGAAGCCGTCCCACTGATAATATCGCGGCTGAGCGACATACGAGCCGCGCAGATAGTCTGAAGTGCTGGGATAATCTGCCGCGGCGACCGGCGACACAAGCGCGGCACTCAGCACACCGGCGAGCAAAACCGCACTTCGTCGAAGAAATGTGTTGTTTGAAGGCACATTAAGAGAAATGGCATTCACCGCAGCACGCATAGCCCTCTTCCTTCCGGCGAGGCAGAACAATCAACACTTCGGAAACCATAACCACCAGAAGTTAAGGCAACGCTAACCATAAAGCCCTGCGCGCATTAACAAACCGACATTGACTCTAATTTGCAGCGATGGATGCAATCCCGGGCCTGCAGGGTTAGGGTCCAGCGTGCGCATCCGCGTCCGCGCCGGAGTGCGCTATCCGGAGTGCGCCGTTCGGAGTGCGCCATGTCGCAGAACCATCGCATCGCATGGGTCGATTACGCGAAGGGCATCTCGATCATCCTGGTCGTGATGATGCATTCGACCCTGTCCACCGAGGACGCCTTCGGTCATCCGGGATGGCTGCATGGCGTCGTCGAATTCGCGCGCCCGTTCCGCATCCCGGCGTTCTTCATGGTCGCCGGCCTTTTCGTCGCGCATACCATCGATCGCGACTGGCGCAGCTTCCTCGACCGCAAGGTCCTGCACTTCGTCTATTTCTATGTGCTGTGGCTGGTGATCCAGTTCGCCTTCCGCGCTCCGTTTTATGTCGCGAATGAAGGCGTCATCGGAGCGCTGCGCGTGTTCCTCACCGCCTTCATCGATCCGTACGGAACGCTGTGGTTCATCTACCTGCTGCCGGTCTTCTATCTGGCGACCCGCCTCACCCGTGCGCTGCCGCCCGTTCTCGTTCTCGTGGTCGCGGCCGCACTGGAGATTGCGCCGATCGAGACGCATTGGGCATTGATCGACGAATTCGCCGCACGCTTCGTCTATTTCTATGCCGGCTACCTCTTCAGCGCCTTCATCCTGCGCGGGGCGGAATGGAGCCGGACCCATACGACAGTGGCGCTTGCCGCGCTGGCCGCCTGGTTCGTTGTCAATCTCGTTCTCGTTCACGCCGGACTTTCAAACGCCTACGGCATCTCGCTGATGCTGGGTCTCGCCGGCGCAGCAGCGGTGGTCGCGATCTCCGTCCTGCTGGCGCAATCGCATCTGTTCGAAGGCCTGCGCTATTGCGGCCAGAACTCGATCGTCATCTATCTGGCGTTCTTCCTGCCGATGGTGATCACGCGCCTTGCGCTCGTGAAGACGCACATCATCACCGATCCCGGCACCGCGGCTGCATTGGTGACGACGATGGCGGTGATCGTGCCGCTGATCCTGCATCGCCTCGTGCGCAATACGCGATTCAACTTCCTGTTCGAGCGCCCTGCCCGCTTCCGGCTCGCGCCGAACCGGAAGAAACCAGCGCTGTTGCCGGCGGAATAACAAAAAGGCGGAGCCAGCGGCTCCGCCTTTTCGTTTATGTCAACTCACGCAACACGACATAAACTTCTATGTCATCAGCCCTTGCGCATCAGCGGCGGCGGCGGCGCGTAATCCGGTGCCGGCATCGGATTATAGGCCGGCGGCGGCGGCGGCGCGTAGAACGGAGCCGACACCGGCGCATAATCGGACGCGCCGAGCGCCCAGCGCAGCGACAACCTCACGTCCTGCGAACTGACGTTCTTGAA
>JAEYVN010000229.1 GCA_023431725.1 Pseudomonadota bacterium | reverse complement strand
TTTTTCCCGAGCCGGTTTGCGCCGAAACCAAAAGATCTCGTTCGTCGGCTGCTTCGGCAAGCACGGCGGCTTGGACTGGGGTGGGCTCAGCATAGTTGCGTTCTGTCAATGCTCGAACGAGCGGCAGGCTGGTCGTCAGGAATGGCACGGAAAGGAAACCTTGGTTGTGATATTGCCCGAACGAGGCCCCATGGCCTCAAACAGGGCTGGGTCGAAGCCAGCATCGCAACCACCACATGTGCGACTGACACGCCACAGCGAGCGATGGTCCAGGAAATGTGGATTGCGCCCCGCAGATAACAGCTTCGAATGCCGGTGGCTTAACGAACCTGAGCGGGTTTTCCTACCCAAAAATGCATGCTGACGGCCATTTCCGGCATCTGCCGGAAGTTCCATTCAAGGGCCGGCAGATCGCCGATGCTCGATGTCGCCCGGAGATACCGGACGACATCGCCAATTCGCGAGATGATCCCCGCGCTGCCCGATCGCTCAGGACTGAGGGGCTCTTTCACGCATGGCTTGCCATACACGAGACGGCGTCAATGGCATGTCGAGATGCTGGATGCCGAGCGGTGAGAGCGCATGAAGCACGGCATTCGTGATTGTCGGCACAGCGCCCGTTGCACCGGCCTCGCCCGCTCCCTTGGCACCGAGCACATTCAACGGTGAAACCACCGGCCGGTCCACCAGACGAAGCTCGGGCAAATACCCGGCACGCGGCATGAAGTAGTCCATGAAGGTACCGGAGAGAAGCTGGCCGGTCTCCGGATCGTACGCGATCTGCTCGCCCAGGACCTGCCCGATGCCTTGCATCAAGCCACCCTGCAGCTGGCCATCGACCAGGACGTGATTGTAGATCGTGCCGCAATCGTCCACGGCGATATAATGCAGGATTTCAATCTTGCCGGTGTCCCGGTCGATTTCAACTTCCGCGATATGCGCGGCGCTCGGATACGTCGCCGTCGTATCGATCGCCAATTGCGTATCCAATGGATGCTGGGCCTCACCGGCAAACTTGGCAATCAGCGTGCGGAGCGAGATGGAGACGTCGGTCCCCGTCACGCGGAACTCACCCTGCTCGAACGAGAGATCGGCCGCACTCACCTCGAGTTCGGACGCCGCCAGATCGCGTGCCTTGGCAATGAGTTCATGCGCACCGCGTGACAGCGCACTGCCATGACTCATCAGGGATCGCGACCCAAAGCTGCCCGTGCCGGCCAGAACGGGAGACGCAACGTCGTTATAGCGCAGGTCGATCTGATCTGCCGGGAGCCCAAGCACATCGGCAACCAGCGCTGGGAATACCGTTTCGTGCCCCTGTCCTGAGGGACCCGCATTGGCGAACAGCCCCAGGCGTCCGTCTTTCTGCACTACGATCCGGATTTCTTCCTGCCCTGGTCCGCCGGATGGTTCGAGGAATGTTGCGCAGCCGATACCACGCAGCTTTCCGTTCTGCTCCGACTGGAGCCTTCTCTTCTCGAAGCCTGACCAATCCGCCTCGTTCAAGGCGGTGTCCAGGAGTCCAACCGGATCAGCGCTATCGTAAAGCGACCCTGTCAGCGTCTTGAAGGGAAACTGATCCTGCGTCAGAAGATTGCGGCGGCGAAGTTCGATCCTGTCGATGCCGAGGACGTCTGCGGCGTTGTCGATCAGACGTTCCCACAGATAGGCGACGTTCGGCCGCGCCGCGCCGCGATAGGCCGTTGTCGGAGTCGTGTTCGTGAACACCAGGTGGTGCAGCCCGAAGACCGCAGGCACCTTGTAAATGCTCGTCGCCATCAAAGTGGGTGCGGCAATTGTATTGATCAGCGCACCGGCGTTCGAACAATACGCCCCCATGTTGACGTACCATTCGACCGAAAGGCCGAGGAAACGCCCGTCGTTGTCCAGAGCGAGCCTGCCCTTCATCTTCGCCGCGCGACCGTGATGATCACTCGCGATCGTCTCGGACCGCGTCCCGGTCCACTTGACCGGCCGGCCGAACTGGCGCGAGGCCAGCATCACCGCGACAAACTCCGGATAGATTTCGTTACGGACACCGAACGCGCCGCCCACATCGACGGAATGAACGCGCACCTGATCGCGGTTCAATCCGGTGACGTGAGCCAGCGAATGGCGCAGGTCCGCCGTGCCCTGGCTCGGAACATAGACATCGAACGAGCCGTCCGCCTTCGAATAGTTGGCCAGGCATGACTTCGGCTCCATCGGATTGCCGGCAATGCGCTCGTTGTTGAGGCTCATCTCAACCACATGCGCGGCAGATTCAAAGGCCTGCTCGGCCGCGGCGCGATCCCCATAGGAATATTCGAACGCGCGGTTGCCAGGGACGTCTTCGTGGACAAGCTCGGCGCCGTCAGCAACGGCATCATTCACGTCGATAACCGGCGGCAGATCCTCATAATCAATGGAGATCAACTCGGCCGCGTCCTGCGCCTCATAGTCGCTTTCGGCAACGATCAGCACGACCGGCTCACCCACGAACCGGACGCGTTCGCGCGCAAGCGCCGACCGGAAGGGTTCGACGAGCGAACTGCCGCCGACGCCCTTGAAGAAATTGATGGCCTTCGGACTTTGGAAACCCGATTCCGCGACATCGGCGCCGGTCAATATACCGATGACTCCCGGCGCCTCGAGCGCGGCGGACACATCGACGTTCAGGATGCGGGCATGGGACCGATCCGCCCGCAGGAAATATCCTGCCGCCTGACCCGGAAGATAATTGTCGGCTGTGTAAAGCCCCTGCCCGGACACGAGACGCAAATCCTCGCGCCGACCTTCGAAATGTTCAGTCGACAATTCAATCTCCTCGCTACCAACGCCCTGCGCATCGACTGGAGACGCCTCCATCGGAGCCAACTTTCGGCGTGATTATCCGCTGCCGGCCTCTTTTATCGCTTTGGCGTCCCGATCCAAGAGCAGCAGCGCAAAAAAAGCGTTTTCGCCCGCTCACCGGAAACGGCAGCGGCGTGCAACCGAGAGTGGATTTCCGCCTCTTTGTCGGCACGACCATACGTTGTTCGGACGCAGTGTCGCACTCGCTGTCCGAGAAGGATAGCGAGTGCGAGACCGTTTGACATGGCGTGATCAGCGAGACTCGACAGACGTCAACCGTCTGACAACGCGGGGTTCACATCACGCCTCGGCGCCGTGAGGCCGCGTCACATCAGCTGTGGAGGACCGCTTCTCGGCTCTGCCCGATACCAGCTTGAAAAAGAACGGGATCAGGAAGACAGCAAGGAAAGTTGCGGCCAGCATTCCGCCGATGACGCCAGTACCGATCGAGTGGCGGCTCGCGGCGCCGGCGCCGGTGGAAATCGCCAGCGGCACGCAGCCCAGAATGAAGGCCAGCGACGTCATGACGATTGGCCGGAAACGAAGCCGTGCAGCCTCGATCGCAGCGTCCACCACGCTCATCCCTTCACGACGCTTCATGGCCGCAAACTCGACAATCAGGATTGCGTTCTTCGACGCGAGGCCAATGAGCGTAACAAGCCCGATCTGGAAATACACGTCGTTGTTGAGACCGCGGAGCCAGATCGCAACCAGCGCACCGAACAACGCGAACGGCACGGCCATGACCACGGCAACCGGCAACGACCAGCGCTCGTATTGCGCGGCCAGGATCAGGAACACCATAATCAGACCGAAGATGAAAGCCTGACTGCCAGTGCCGCTGGCGGCAATTTCCTGGAATGCCTGCCCGGACCAGGCAATCTGATAGCCCTCCGGCAACGCTTCACGCGCCACGTCACGCATAGCCTGAATGGCCTGCCCCGACGAATAGCCAGGCGCCGGATTGCCCATGATCTTCGCTGCCGTGAAGGCATTGAAGCGGTCAATCTGGTCCGGACCGACAATTCGATCGACGGTCAGAAGCGTATCGATCGGGATCATCGCACCAGACGTCGATTTGACGAACACGTGCTTGAGATCGTCCGGCCGTTCGCGGAAGTTCGCTTCCGCTGACAAATTCACCTGGAAGTTACGGCCGAACAAGGTGAAGTCGTTGACATAGAGGCTGCCAAACGTGCTCTGCATCGTCTCAAAGATTGCAGCGATCGGTACGTTCAGCGCCTTGGCCTTGTCGCGGTCGAGACGGATCTTGTACTGGGGCACGTTGCCAACCAGCGTGGTTCGCACACCCGTGAGTTCCGGGCGCTTCGCCGCTGCGGCAACGAGTGCATCGGTGGCCTGGATAAGCTTCTGGACGCCCGCACCGGACCGGTCCTGAACAAACCCTTCGAAGCCGCCAGTGTTGCTCATGCCGCTGATCGGCGGCGGCGTGAAGGCGAGCACCATGGCCTCCTTGTTCGAGGCATTCGACGCCATGATGGACCGTGCCAAAGCTGCCGAACTGTCGCCCGGCGCATGCCGCTCCTTCCAGTCCTTGAGCTGGATGAAAGCCGCACCGGCACTCGGCTTCTGGGCGCTGGCCAGAAGGTCGAAGCCGGAAAAGCTGATGACGTCGGCAACCTGCGGGCGGCTCAGAATATCCTTGTTGACCGAAGCCATCACCTCCTGGGTTCTGGTCATGGAGGCGGCCGGCGGCAGCAAGGCGGCGACGAAGATGCTGCCCTGATCCTCTTCCGGAACAAGTGCGCCCGGAATTCGCATGAAAAGATAGGCCGTGCAGGCAATCATCACCGCAAACAGCGCAATGCTGAGGGCGGCGCGCTTGAGCAGGAAACGAACGCCGGACGTATAGCCCGAGGTCATCCGGTCAAACATGCGGTTGAACCATCGGAACGGCGCCCATGGCTCGTGATGGCCCGGCTTGAGCAGCAGGGCACAGAGCGCCGGACTGAGCGTCAGCGCGACGATGCCGGAGATGGTCACCGAAACCGCAATGGTCACCGCAAATTGACGATACATCTCGCCGGCAAGGCCGCCCATGAAGGCAACCGGCACGAACACGGCGCACAGCACGAGCACGATCGCGATCACCGGCCCGGATACTTCTTGCATGGCCTTGATCGTCGCATCTCTCGGTGAGAGCTTTTCCGTCGCCATGATGCGCTCGACATTCTCGAGCACGACGATCGCGTCGTCAACGACGATGCCGATGGCGAGGACCAGTCCGAACAGCGACAGGAGATTGATGGAGAAGCCGAGCGCATACATGCCGGCAAAGGTGCCGATGATCGACACGGGAACCGCAATCACCGGAATCAGCGTCGCGCGCCAGTTCTGCAGGAAGATGAACACCACGATGATGACCAGCACCATGGCCTCGATGAAGGTCTTCACCACCTCCTGGATCGAAACGCGGACGAACTTGGTCGTATCGAACGGGATGGCATAGGTGACCCCGTCCGGGAAATTGACCTTCAGTTCCTCCATGCGGGCACGAACGGCGTCGAGCGTTGCGAGCGCATTGGCGCCCGGCTGGAGATAGATGCCGATCGGCACGGTCGGCGTGCTGTTGTGATTGGCAACGAAGGCGTAGTTCTGGGCACCAAGTTCGATACGCGCGACATCGCGCAGGCGCAGCGCCGCAGCGTTCGTATCCGCCCGGATGATAATGTCTTCGAATGCCTTTGCGTCGGGAAGCCGCCCCTCGGTGTTAACGGAATAGGTGAAGGCAAGATCGTTCTGCGACGGCTCCTCACCGAAGCGTCCCGCGGCAAATTGCGCGTTCTGCTCACGGATGGCCGCGGCCACATCGCTGGGCGTCAGGTCATATTGCGCGAGCTTGTCCGGCCGCAACCACACACGCATCGAGTAATTCTTGGCGCCGAACAGCGAGGCATCGCCGACGCCCGGGATGCGCTTGAGCTCGTCGATGACGTTCAGGAGCCCGTAATTCGACAGATAGATCGCGTCGTATCGCGCGTCATTCGACGATAGCGTCACAATGCCAAGAATGGAACTCGATCGCTTGTTTACGATCAGGCCCTGTCGCGTGACCTCCGCTGGCAGGACCGCTACGGCGCGCTGCACACGGTTGTTGACGTTGATCGTGTTCTGATCGGGATTGGTGCCGATCTGGAACGTGACCGTCAGGTTCATCGTGCCGGAGCTTGAATTCGTCGATTGCATGTACAGCATGTTCTCGACGCCGTTGATCTGCTGCTCCAATGGAGCGGCAACCGTCTGGGCAACGGTCTCCGCACTCGCACCGGGATAAGTCGCTGTCACGACAACCTGTGGCGGAACGATCTGCGGATATTGTTCGACCGCAAGTCCGCGAATGGCGGCGAGGCCGGCGAGGACGAACACAATGGAAATGACCACCGCAAAAACCGGGCGGTCAATAAACGGATTTGTCTTCATCATCACTGGATAGCCTTGATCGTCTTGCTCTCGGCCGTCGCAACGGTGACAGGAGACCCGGGGCGCACCTTGATGACGCCTTCAGTGACGATGCGGTCGCCGGAATTCAGACCTTTCTCGACGATCCAGCCATCGGCCACCTCGCGTCCGATGGTGACGGGACGAATGGAGGCCTTGTTCTCCTTGTCGATGGCATAGACGAACTGGCCTTGCGGTCCCTGCATCACGGCCGCTTGCGGAACCACCAGCGTGTTGTTGCGCGTCACCCCTTCGACGGAAACCCGCACGAACTGACCGGGGCGGAGACGCGAGTCGGGATTGGGAAGAACCGCGCGCGCCCTCACCGTACCGGTCTGCAGATCGATGGAGCTGTCGGTGAAGTCCACATATCCGACCTGGTCGTATTTCTTGCCGTCGCCGAAGCTGATCCGGACCTGCAGCTTGCCGTCCTCTGGTCCCCGTCCTTCTCCGCTGTCGATGAGCCGGCGAATTTCCGACGACTCGGTGTCAGAGAAAGAGAAGTGCACGTAGATGGGATCGAGCTGACTGATGCGGGTCAGCAGACTGTCCGCGTTGCCGGTGCCGACGAGACTCCCTTCTGCCAACATGCGCAGGGACGTGATCCCAGAAATCGGCGCCGTGATGGTGGTGTAGCCAAGATTGATCTCGGCCGTGCGGACCTGAGCTTCAGCACCCGCAAGTGAAGCCTTGGCCAGTTCGAATGCGGCGACGGCATCATCGCGCGCTTTCTCGCTGCCGTACTGGCGCTGGAACAGCGTCGTGGCACGCGTCGCATCGCGCTCGGTGCGCGAAACCTGCGCCTGCGCTTCCATCAATTGGGCCTTGGCACGGGCCAGTTCGGCCTCGAACGGCGCCGGATCGATACGGAACAACACGTCACCGGCTTTCACGGCCGAACCTTCAACAAAGGTCTTTTCAATCAGAATGCCGGACACGCGGGCCCGCACCTCGACCTCCCGAAAGGCTGCAACGCGGCCAGCATAATCGAAATGCAGCGGCACCGGCCTCGCCTCAATAGAAGCAACCGTCACGCTGGGCGGGGGTGGGGTCGGCGCCTTCGCCACCTTGTCGTTGCAGCCACCCAGACCAAGCGCGAGCAGCGCGACAGCTGCCAAACTGCAAGCTTGGCCTGGTCGTGGCCTTGTACGTCCCTGCAAAAGTCTTCCCAAAAAGCCGGTCATTTGTTACATACATCCATGAATGTATCTATAATTAGGGCAAAATACCGTGGCACGCAAGACGAAAGCCGAAGCTGAGGGGACGCGGCTCAGGATCCTGGATGCAGCGGAACTCACGTTTTTCGAGCATGGGGTGGCCCAAACCACCCTTCAGCAGATCGCCGAGACCGCAGGCGTAACGCGCGGCGCCATCTATTTTCACTTCAAGGACAAGGTTGAACTTTTTAAGGCATTGTACGAGCGAGCAAGGTTGCCGCAGGAAGATATCGTCCAGAGAGCTGTGGCGGACGGCCATCCCGACCCGTTGGGGCTCATCGAGCAGGTCGCGCTGGATTGCTTGAAGATCATCACAACCGATACACGACAGCAGCGCATCGCCACCATTCTTCTACTTCGATGCGAGTATGTCGGCGAGATGGCCAATGCACTGAACCGTCAGCGCGATGCCGATCAGGTCATGCGAAAGAACCTGATTGGCATCTTCACCATGGCCCACAAGAACAAGTCGCTCTCAGACGCGTGGACGCCCGCGATTGCGGCCAAAACGTTTGAAGCGATGATGCGCGGGCTCTGGGCCGACTGGCTTCGCTTCGGTAATTCGTTCGATCTGATGGCGGAAGGGTCGCAATGCATCGTTGCGCTGTTTCGATCATTCAGATCAAAACAGCAAAGCAAGGGGTAATATCTCTCGTGCGGTTCGGACACAAAGCGGTCGCGACGATAGCGAAACGGTGCTGCGATCGCGAGCGGCCCTTGGTGTGAGCGCAAGCCTGGCAGGCGCATCCGAAAGATGCGTTGCGAGTAATGACCCAGCTAATCCGGGAAGCCGAGCAGAGCTTTTACCTCGAGATATTCCTCAAACCCAAAAACGCCGAACTCACGACCATTGCCGGACTGTTTGTAGCCCCCGAAGGGCAAGCTGCGATCGAACGGAGCGCCGTTGAGATAGACGCGCCCGGCCCGGATGCGGTTGGCAACTTTGCGCGCGTTCTTTGTATCCCTCGATTGCACGAAACCCGCCAATCCGAACGGCGTATCATTAGCGACATCCACCGCTTCGTCCTCGGTGTCATAGCTCATGATCGACAGCACCGGACCGAAGATTTCCTCGCGAGCGATCCGCATGTCCGGCGTGACATCCCCGAAGACCGTTGGACGAACATAAAATCCGCGGTTTAGTTCGGCCGGCCGGCCTGTCCCGCCGGCCACCAGTGTCGCACCCTGATCGAGACCCGACTGGATGAGATCCTGAACTTTCTCGAATTGTCCGCGGCTGACCAGAGGCCCCATGGTAGATGCCGGATCGAGCGGATCTCCGAGACGAATGGTACTGACAGCCTCTCGCGCAGCCGCAAATGCCGCATCGCGCTGCCTTCGGGGAACCAGCATGCGCGTGGGGGACTGGCAGTTCTGGCCAGCGTTCGTATAGCATGCATGAACCCCCTGGATAACGGCAGCCTTCAGCTCCGCATCCGGGAGAATGATATTCGCCGACTTGCCGCCGAGCTCCTGCGCGACACGCTTGACTGTGTCGGCCGCAAGCTTCGCAACGCGGACACCAGCCGTCGTAGACCCGGTGAAAGATACCATGTCGATTTCAGGGTGAGCCGCAATCGCCTCACCGACTGTCGGGCCGTCACCATTCACGAGGTTGAAGACTCCTGCCGGGAGACCCGCATCGTGCACGATCTCAGCAAACATCATCGCGCTGAGTGGCGCGATCTCACTGGGTTTCAAAACGACGGTGCAACCGGTCGCCAGCGCCGGCGCGACTTTCGAAGCCACCTGGTTCAGCGGCCAGTTCCACGGCGTGATCAAGCCGCACACGCCGATCGGCTCGCGACGAACGATCCCGCTCCCGGTCCGCTCCTCGAACCGATATTGCGCAAGCACGCGCACAGCTTCTTCGAAGTGGAAGAGCGCCACGGTCGCCTGTCGCTCGGTCGCGAACGTGATCGGCGCACCCATTTCGAGAGTCATCATCCGCGCCAGTTCCGGCAGACGCGTTTTGAATCCCGTGATGATTCTGCGGAGATAGGAAAGGCGTTCTTCGATGCTCACTTCGGAATATGACGCGAAAGCGCGGCGAGCTGCGCGCGCAGCCCGATCCACATCCTGCTGCGAGCCCAGGCTGATCTGTGCGAAAATCTCTTCCGTTGCAGGATTGAGCACCCCGCAGGTTGACGGTGTGGCCGGATCAACCCAAGCGCCGTCGATATAGAACTTCAACGTGTCCATCGTTCCTGTCCATTGCGTCCACACGACGCGCATCGGATCTTTGCGTCAGACTAGAGGTGCCTGCCCTCATCCACCGGCACGACAATCCCGGTCGAACTGGTGAGATTGACCACGCACGCCAC
>JAEYVN010000209.1 GCA_023431725.1 Pseudomonadota bacterium | reverse complement strand
AATTAAATTGCCGTGATCGTTGCTGGAGCCGTTCGCCTCGACTTGGTGACGTTTCATGAGCGCGTCCATGCCGACGAAGAGCAGTTGGTCGACAACGGGTTGGACGAACCGATGGTTCCTCATGATTCCGCCGTGGGTGGTCCTGCACGGTCGCCTTCATGGGGGCAGGGCGTCCTCGTGCGCGGCGCTGGCGCCGCAGTCGGTTAATGGTGACGCAGCTCGGACGAGAGGCCGGCGCCTTCAAATACGGTCATGTTTCCGAGCGATGCCTGGGATGGTCGAGCAGACGCGATTGTCTGGCCGAAAGATGAGGGGCATCCTTCGGGCGGACTACGACCAGCTATAGGCAAGGTCCGAAACGACAGAATCGATATCGCGTATCAAAACCTGTATTCCGAACTCGTCCGGCGATGCTTGGATGACAAGTTTGACTTTGCCTTTTCCGCACGCCGCGCAAGTTATCGCTCGCTTTCTTCATCCGCTGCGATAAGTGTTGATGCGCGCTCGTGTCGTATATCGTGAAAGCGGAAATGCGCGAGGTCAGCACGGACGCGCGCGCGATTGAAAGCACCCTTGATTGCGTTTTACTTGTCCATTGATTGCGGGCCTCACGGCATGCGGCCAGCAGGCTCTCAATTTCGTCAACAGTGAGTCGCACATCTCTGACATCGTTCACTGCCGGGCGTTTGACATCATCGGTGTTGACCGGATTTACGATCAATCCGGATCGCCGCCTGCCATGATCGATGACGCGCTTGAATAGGGCAGTTCTCGCTTAACCGTGCCGGGCGAGATCGGCCCCCGCAGATATGCCCAAGCTTCGGCTGGCCGCGTTAGCCCGGCCCTGCCGGCTTTCCGTAGATTAGGATCGCGTGATGCGGCCCTGTATTGCCCGCCCGCCCGGCACGGCTCGCTGTTTGGGTTAATCTTCGGTCGCGATAGTCTTCGAATTGTTCGGGGCGCAGGTTTGCCACAGCGCAAGCCCATCGCGCGTTTCTTCCGCGTGCTGCTAGCCGCGCACATCCGGCGCGAGGCCTCACTGGGCCGTTTCAATCAATGATTGATTTTATGGATAATTCTGGCGCACCCGAGAGGATTCGAACCTCTGACCTTTGCCTTCGGAGGGCAACGCTCTATCCAGCTGAGCTACGGGTGCGTGGCGGCCTTCATAGCCGAAGAGCCGGCTGTGTCGCAATGCGGCAGATGAGGGGGCGGCAAAGATCTTCCTGGCTCGCGGTACGGGGGCCGATTCGGCATTTTTCGGGCGGCAGTCCGGCGCGGTGCCCCCTGTCAGGCGCCGAGGTCGCGGGCGGCCCAACCGCTGATGGTGTCGCCGTTGAGAAATTGCAGCACGAGGCCCTCGGGGGGCGTCATGCCGGTTCCCGTGACCGCGGTTGCGACCATCACGTCGCATTTGCGCGAGAAGGCCACCGCCAGAACCCGGCCCTTGTTACCACTTGCTATCCGATAGAGACGGGCGCGGCCCTTCATGTCGGCCACCATGATCGGTGCGCCGGTCGCTTCGCTCGCATAGTCGGCGCCGATCAACTCGACATCGCCGATGCGATCGATCTCCTCGTCGTCAGCGACACCCGTCGTGCAATTGCAGAAGCCGATCTTGGCACGCACATAGACATTGATCTCGGTGCCGCAATGTTTCGCTTCGCAACGGAACGCGCGTCCCAATCCCCATTGATCCATCAGGAACGGCCAGCGCGCTTCATGCCACGACGGGTTGATGGTGTTTGCGTCCGCAGTGGAGGACGATGTTACGGCGTTGCCGAGATCTTTTCCGCCAATGAAAACGGTAACGATCAATGCGCAGATCATTGCTGCTGCGGTCAGGCTGATCTGCAAAGACCTCATGGCTTCACTCCAGCGTTCACACTAGCATAACGCATGGACGACCGATGGTCGTCTCACAAAGCCTGACAATCAAGAGCGTTTTCCGTAACGCCTGCAAATTCGATCCATCAAGGGAGGATCATCCAATGAGCGCGTGCCGTCATCCATTGGTTATTCTGTCAGTCTTCTGCGCCGCACCACTTGCCCTGAACACACAGCTGCTCGCACAATCACAGAAGGTCGGTGATGCTCCCGAGGCCAACAACATGCGGCTTGTCGGGTATAGCGATCTGCAGGCGCGCAGCGCCTATCAGCCGACCATTCACCGACAGGGTGATCGCTACATCGCCTATATCGGCCATCACGGCGGGACCGATGCCATGCCTGCGCCGGTCAATCCGCAAACCGGACAGAACGAATTCAACGGCACGTCGATCATCGACGTCACCGATCCGGCCAATCCGAAATATCTGAAACATCTGTCGGGCGCGAAAGGCAATTACGAAGACGGCGGCGGCCAGATGGTGCGGCTCTGCGACGGCAAGGCGTTGCCGAAGGGCGATCCGAATGCGGTCTATATGTTGCGCGTGTTCGGCAACGAAGCGCATGAGATCTGGGATGTGGTCGATCCTGCCAATCCGAAGCTTCTCGTGCGGCTCGGCGGTCTGAAGAATACGCACAAGAACTGGTGGGAATGCGACACCGGCATTGCGTTTCTGGTATCGGGCGTGGATGGCTGGCGCACGCGCCGGATGACTGAAGTCTATGACCTCAGCGATCCGGCAAAGCCTGTGAAGATCCGTGACTTCGGGCTGCCGGGGCAGGAACCGGGCGCCGGTGGTCCGGTGCCGACGGAACTGCATGGTCCGATCTCGACGGGGCCGTCGGGCAATCGCGTTTATTTCGGTTACGGTACCAACAAGGGCGGCATCCTGCAGTTCGTCGATCGCGAGAAGCTCATCACCGGTCCGAAGG
>JAEYVN010000503.1 GCA_023431725.1 Pseudomonadota bacterium | reverse complement strand
CCGGCGAGATCGTTGGCGAGCACTTCGTCCCACAATTCTCCTGTGTAGCGGCTATGTCCTTCGTCTTCGCCAATAAAGACGAAAACGAAATCCTTCATGCCCATGTCCTTCAGGCGCTGTGCGGCGCGCACCGCGACGTGGTGGCCCTTCCGTCGCAACATGCGGCCGACGACCAGAATCACCTTGTCGCTCGGTGTGACACCCATGATGCGCCGCATGGCATCGACGCGTTCGCCAGAGACATTGGCAGGATTGAAAAAATTGAAATCGATGCTGGCCGGCACGACGTTGATTTTGCTGCTCGGAACGCAATGCCGTTCGCAAATCAGGTCGGCCAGTTGATCGCTCGCGGCGATAATGCGATCGCCGCGCGCCATGACACTGTTATAGAAGCGTTTCAGCGTATTCTGCTCGCGAAAGCCTTTGTACCAGCTTGTCACGAATGGCTTGTGCGTGAGCTTGGCAGCGATATAGGCGCTCCATGCTGGAGCCCGGCCGTGAGCATGAATGATATCGCATTGGCGTTGACGCACGAGGCGTGTGATCACGCCGATATTGCGCGCGATGATAGCAGGATTCTTGCTTGCAACATCGGCATAGACGAATTCGCCGCCGGCTTCGACGATCTGCGCTTCCAGACGCCCACCGCGTGACAGGACGATGGCGCGATGGCCGGACTCGGTGAGGATGCGAACGAGATCGACGGCGCCCATTTCGGCTGCGCCTGCGTGCAGCGTGGGAACCACGAGCAAAACTGTCATAGGCTGACGCAAGGATGATCCAGCATCGTTATCCTGCATCGCAACGGATTCCGCCTGCTCAAGAGAGCTGGATGCTTTTCGTACGGCAGAACCGGAATTCACGCTTGTCCCCTTGCCCTTCAGTGAACGCGAGCGATCACCGTGGCGATACCGGCCGATGCGCGGCACTTCCAAAAAGGATACATCGGTCGCGCGATAGCTGATAGGCCCTATTCAGCCGCTATGCAAACGGCGGCCAGCTGGCATTCATTGAGTCGGCACGACAGGCCGATTTGAGGCGAAAAAAAGAAAGAGGATAGGATAACCGCAATGGCTAACGATGAATTGACTTCGATTGAGGTCGGCGAAGGCGATTCAAAACGAAAAATTGCTGTTCGGCGTAGAGATGGCCGCAAACCGGGGTTGATCTGGCTCGGTGGATTCAAGTCCGACATGAAAGGCACCAAGGCGGCGGCGCTCGATGATTGGGCGAAAGAGCAGGGACGCGCCTGCATTCGTTTCGATTATTCAGGACACGGCGAGTCCGGTGGAGCATTTGCTGACGGCACGATTGGCAAGTGGCTGGACGAAAGCTGCAGCGTTTTCGAGAAGTTCTGCGATGGCCCGACGATCGCGATCGGTTCATCGATGGGTGGCTGGATTTCACTTCTGCTGGCGCAGCGCTTGCGCGCGAAGAAGGTGCGTGGCGAGCTCGCCGGATTGGTTTTGATCGCGCCCGCTGTCGATTTCACCGAAGTGCTGATGTGGCAGCGCTTCACGCCCGACATCAAGAAGCAGCTTGAGGAGACGGGCAAGTGGGAGCGTCCATCGGAATATTCGGACGAGCCCTATCTCATCACGCGCGAACTGATCGAGGACGGGCGGAATCATCTCCTGCTTGGCGGCCTGATCGAGACCGGATGCCCTGTGCGCATTCTGCAAGGTGTGAAGGACGAGGATGTGCCGTGGGAGCATGCGGTGTCGCTGGTCTCGCGCATCGCCCGCGACGATGTCGTGCTGACGCTGGTGAAGGACGGCGATCACCGTCTCTCGCGGCCGGAGGATATCGACCGCTTGCTGGCGGCCGTCGGCGAATTCAACTAGAGACATGACATCGGAGCGGCGGCTTTGCCTGCCGCTCATTCCCGCCCGGCTTGCCGGTCCGAACACTGGCTCCGGCGGGATAGAGTTCTTCCCTGCTCCTGCTGGGCGAACGGGTAAACACAACAGGCGAGATGCAATGACCTACCAAACCATTCAAGTCGAAACCAAAGGCAAGGTCGGTGTGATCCGGCTCAACCGGCCACAGGCTCTGAACGCGCTGAATTCGGAACTCGCCGGTGAGGTGGGGAAAGCCATTGCCGCCTTCGAAGCCGATGCCGGCATCGGCTGCATCGTGCTCACCGGATCGGAGAAGGCATTTGCTGCCGGAGCTGACATCAAGGAGATGGCGAGCAAGGATTACATGGATGCACTGTTCGGCAATTTCGCTGCCGACTGGAACGCTGCCGCGCGCGCGCGCAAGCCGGTGATTGCTGCGGTTGCGGGCTTCGCGCTCGGCGGTGGCTGCGAACTCGCCATGCAATGCGACATGATCATCGCCGCCGACAATGCGAAATTCGGTCAACCTGAAATCAAGCTCGGCATCATTCCCGGCATCGGCGGTACGCAACGCCTGACCCGCGCGGTCGGCAAGGCCAAGGCGATGGACATGATCCTGACCGGCCGCATGATGGATGCGGCCGAAGCCGAGCGTTCCGGTCTCGTCGCGCGCGTCGTGCCGCTGGCCGATTTGATGGATGAGACGATGAAGACGGCGAACGCCATCGCTTCGATGTCGCTGCCGTCGGTGATGCTGGCGAAAGAGGCCGTCAATCGCGCATTCGAGACGACGCTGGCCGAAGGCGTGTTGTTCGAGAGCCGCGTCTTCCATTCGCTGTTCTCGACGCTCGATCAGAAGGAAGGCATGGCCGCCTTCGTCGACAAGCGTCCGGCGAAATTCGAGAACAAGTGAACCTGTCATTCCGGGGCGCTTGCGAAGCAAGCGAACCCGGAATCCAGACTTCAAAAATAGTGACAGAGAACTGGATTCCGGGTTCGCATAATCGCTGGCGAGGATGCGCCCCGTAATGACGAGCCAATTACTTCCGCACACACACCACGCGCACGATCGCGTTCTTTGCAGTGGCCATGTCACTCTTGCCGACGGACGGATAGATTCCCGCGCCGTCGAGGAAGTTGCGGATCGTGCTGGTCGGGATGAAGGACGATTGGCTGGACGAACTCGTGGCGGGCGCGGCAATCATGCCGACGAATTGCCCTTGGACGTCGAATGCGCCGCCGCCGGTGAAGCCGCCCGCCGGGCGTGCATCGATCAGGACACGTGACCCGTCGATGCCGCGCAGCCTGGCGCTTGCGGTGCTGACGTCGCGTGTGCCGCCCTGCGCGTCCGGCGCGGTGATGCCCAGCAGGGTCAGATCGGTGCTTTTCGGCGCATCGGGCAAGAATGCAAGTGACTTCAGATTGCTTGTGCCATTGACCCGCAGCAGCGTCAGGTCAGTCGCCCTGTCGTCGGCGATGCGATCGGCGCGTCCCAGTCCGGCAATGACGATCGTCTGGCAGTCTTCCGTGAGTTGCCGATCGGTGACGATATGTCCCGTCTGCGTGACAACGAGACCGGAGCCGTATTGCACCTTGCGCATTGTCGAGGCCGATGCAGCATCGCCGAACGGCACGAACGCGTTGGTGATGATATCGACCATCGGCAGCACGGTTCCTTCCAGCGCCTGGTCGTAGAGGATCGTCAGTCCACGCGCTTCATTGTCCTTCATGAAGACGCGGACATGGAATCTCTTCAGGCCCTGCAGTCCGGCAATCGAGAACGCATTGCCCTGCAGCGATGAGACTTCGACGCGACGCGATGCGGGCTTTTTCTTCAGGTCGTCGAAAAGCTCGTTGAGCGTGGCACCGGCCATCTTCTCGCGAAATGTCGCGATCTGGATTTCGCCGCGGGCCGATGACCAGCGCGTTCCCATGACACCCGTTTCAATTTGCGGAACGAGTTTCGATGGAACGCCGAGGCGCACGCCGGGCGTCGCATCGTCCTCCACCAACCGCCAGCCGACGCGATCCTTCCTGTTGCGGGTGGCGGTGGCAAGAAGCTGCCGCTGGTCGGTCGTGAGGATGCCGGTCTCCTCGAGCTTGTTGCGGCGCTGGAAATTCCGGACAGCGGCAATCGCACGGTCGCCGAAATCGGGATCGGCGGCACCGACGAGGTCGCCCGACCAGATCAGGTCGGACTGGATCGCCAGCCGTTCGCCGACCGGCACGGTCGCATAGGCGTCGCGCTGGGTCTCGGTGACCGCTGGAGCGGCAGTCGTAGGCTCGCTTTTTTCGGACTTCTGGGCGGCTTTCTTGGCGGGCTTTTTTTCGGGCTCGGATTTGGTCGCAGGCTTTGCAGTCTCGGGCTTTGTTGTCGGGGTGGCCGCTTGCTGTTTTTGCGCCGGTGCAGGGGCTGCGTTTTGGGCTGGCGCCTGCGATATAAGTGCCAGCGCGATCACGGTGGTCCAGGCGGCAAAACGCATTTCTATATACCCTTGATTGCCGTGCGCAGGATGGCCCGGCCGTTTGCAATTGCGCAAGACCTTGAAGGCAGCATCGCCCGAAGGATGCAGCAGGAATGTGGAGGAATCGGCGATGCTGACCCCCGATGAACTGGAACGTTACGCCCGGCACATCGTCATCCGCGATGTG
>JAEYVN010000195.1 GCA_023431725.1 Pseudomonadota bacterium | reverse complement strand
GGCGCGATGCATTGCAAAACCTCTTCGGGAAACGCTTGACCGATATTCGAAACAAGATCGCGCGGCAGGGCATTCTCGCGGTTGTTGCCGTCCGATTGGTCCCCATCGCGCCATTCACGCTGGTCAACCTCGTGGCCGGAGCGAGCGGCATCAGGCTTGTTGATTACCTCATCGGCACGATGCTGGGACTGCTGCCCGGTCTCGTCTTGTTGTCACTGCTGGGCAGCCAGATCATGCGGATCATTGCGTCCCCGCAGCCGCTTGAGATCCTCGTATTCCTCGCTCTGGTTGTCGCTTGGATCGTTTCGGTCTTTGTGATCAAGTCCGTATTATCGAAATATGGGCGGGCCTCTTGAGTGTGGAACGCCGGCGCGCCATTCGCGTCATGACCTGGAATATCCATGGTGCGATCGGCCGCAATCCTCGCTTCGATCTGGAAAAGGTCGTCGGCCTTATTCTGCGCGCCGATCCGGATATCGTCGCGCTGCAGGAAGTGGATTCCCGTCGTGAAGGCAATGGCGATCCCTTCCTGATGCTTCAGGATATGCTTGGTCATTACGGCGTCGGCGCGAAATCGATTGTCACCGATGACGGCGACTACGGTCAGATGCTGATGAGCCGGTGGCCGCTGTGCGATGCGGAGATCCACGATATTTCCTACGGCGAGCTTGAACCGCGCCGCGCGATCTCAACAATGATCGAGACGCCCAATGGTCGACTGCATGTTGTGGCCACCCATCTGGGCCTCAGTATGCGCGAGCGCCGAACGCAGGCACGAGCGCTGCTCAAGATCATCGGTGAGGAGGCGCCATTGGTCCTGATGGGCGATTTCAACGACTGGGTCTGGCCGGGTTCGATCCGCAGCATGCTGGCGCGGATCCTGCCAAATCATTCCCGCTTTCGGACATTCCCGTCTTTCAGCCCTTTATTCCGGCTGGATCGGATCTATTGCCGCCCTCATGGGATCCTGTTGCAAGCGTGGACGGATAAGGAGGCACGGCATTTGTCCGATCATCTGCCTGTCATCGGCGACATCGTACTCGATGAAACGGGACCATAGAGGTGCGGCCTGACAGGGGGCCAGAAACAGAAAACCCGGCCTCAGGCCGGGCTTCCCTCGATGGCGTCTTGCGGGGAGTACATCCGTCCCCGACGCGCATCGAACTTTCGCTATACTTGCAAGCAAGTGTTAACGATTTATGACATTTCGCAACTCTGTTCCGCCTTCGCGAAGAAAGTGACGGCGGGAGAGGCAAGTCTCTGCGCTTCCGCCCGCCGGCTGCTACCTGCCTTTGGGTTAGGCGTCGATAACCGCAACAATGCGGTAGGTTCCAGGTTCAATGATGACAATCTCATCGCCAACCAGGATGAAACGGTACGGCCGCCAGTCCGGATAGACTTCGACCACGGCCGGCGGCAGGGCGTGCAGCGTGACGCTTCGCGGTACGACAGTGCCGACCGAGACGTTGAAGTTCACGTCGGTCACCGGGCGAACATTGGTGTGCTTGATCGTGGTGGTGATTTTCGTGCGCTGTTCGCTGGTCAAGGAGGCGCCGCTCGAAGACCCTGCCGCACCCTGGCCGGTCGTGTTGCGTTGTGACTTCGTATCAGCCGCACCCTTGTTGTCGGTTTTATCCTGCGCACGGTTTTCGCGCTGGTTCATCCGCTGATCCTGGGCGCCCTTCTGATCCTGCTGTTGGCGCTGATCTTGGCTGCGCAGCTGACGGTCGCCCTTCTGGTCAGCGCCGCCTTTCTGATCCATCCGTTGTTCGGTCTGGCCGGACCGCGGTTCAGCGCCGCCACGCGGTTCGCCCTGGCCGGTGGTGCCGCCGCGCGTATTTCCGCCACCGCGCATCTCGCCGCCCGGCTGGGCAGACGGTGCGGACTGCTGCGCTGGCGAAGAGTTCTGCGGAGCTTGTGTCGCGCCGCCGCCCATTCCACCACCACCCATCCCACCTTTGTCCTGCGCCGAAACGAGACCTGCGCTCGCGATGAGGGCGATCGCGGAAACGGACGTCAAAACACTTTTCCTCATTGGAGGCTCCTCTGGTTTTCTTCCCGATGTCCCCGTGCTCAGGCAAAAGCCCAGTCATGCCGAGAACGCATAGTGCATGCGCGACGTTCCCGACTGCGATCGAGGAATCTTGTTAACCAGCGTTCAGTTCCTTCGAAATTTGTTGTTCGTCGCGCAGCACGGCATAGTTCCGTTTGCAGAAGAATCAGGAGGCCCATGTGGCGCGCATTGAATCGAACATCGACACGCAATCGCGCGAGTTTCGATTGAATGCTGCTCAGTGGCAAAGTCTGACCAACGAAATGAAGGCTGCGCGTCACGCCGCGTCTCTTGGCGGGAATGAGAAGTCTCGCCAGCGTCATGTCGGTCGCGGCAAGCTGCTGCCACGCGACCGCGTGATGCGATTGATCGATCCAGGCTCGCCTTTTCTCGAGCTGTCGCCGCTAGCCGCATTGGGCATGTACGACGATGAGATCCATGCCGCAGGCCTGATTGGCGGGATCGGTCGCGTATCCGGCCGCGAATGCATGATCGTATGCAACGACGCCACCATCAAGGGCGGCACCTATTATCCGATGACGGTGAAGAAGCACCTCCGGGCACAGGAGATTGCGCGCGAGAACAGGTTGCCGTGCATCTACCTCGTCGATTCCGGCGGCGCCAATCTGCCGAACCAGACCGATGTCTTTCCCGACCGCGATCATTTCGGCCGCATCTTCTACAATCAGGCGCAGATGTCGGCCGCCGGCATTCCGCAGATCGCGGTGGTGATGGGGTCCTGCACGGCCGGCGGCGCCTATGTGCCGGCGATGTCGGACGAGACCATCATCGTGAAAGACCAGGGCACGATCTTCCTCGGCGGTCCGCCTTTGGTGAAGGCGGCGACGGGAGAGGTCGTATCGGCAGAAGATCTGGGCGGGGCCGATGTGCATACGCGCAAGTCCGGCGTTGCCGATCACCTGGCGGCCAATGATGAGCACGCGCTGGCGATCGCGCGCCGTATCGTCGCCAACCTGAATACCGTGAAGCAGGTCAATATCCCGCTGAGGGCATCGTGCGAGCCGCATTATGACGCCGCCGAGCTGGAAGGCCTCGTCCCGACCGATCTGAAGAAGCAATATGATGTGCGCGAGATCATCGCTCGCATCGTCGATGCGTCCGAGTTCGATGAATTCAAGAAGCTGTACGGCACGACGCTGGTCACCGGCTTTGCGCATCTGCACGGCATGCCGGTCGGCATCATCGGCAATAACGGCATTCTCTATTCGGAAAGCGCACTGAAGGCGGCGCATTTCATCGAGCTTTGCTGCCAGCGCCGCATTCCGCTGCTGTTCCTGCAGAACATCGTGGGCTTCATGGTCGGGCGCGATTATGAGGCAGGTGGTATCGCCAAGGACGGCGCCAAGATGGTGATGGCGGTCGCCTGCGCGCGCGTGCCGAAGATCACGCTGATCGTCGGCGGTTCGTTCGGGGCCGGCAATTACGGGATGTGCGGGCGGGCCTATGGACCGCGCTTCCTGTTCACGTGGCCGAATGCGCGCATATCCGTGATGGGTGGCGAGCAGGCGGCATCGGTGCTCGCCACCGTGCGCCGCGACAACATCGAGGCTGGCGGCGGCAAATGGTCCGAGATCGAGGAGGAGGAGTTCAAGGCGCCGATCCGGGACCAATACGAGCGCGAGGGTAATCCCTATTACGCGACGGCGCGGCTGTGGGATGATGGCATCATCCTGCCGAGCGAGACCCGCCGGGTTCTGGGGTTGGCCTTATCCGCGTCCCTGAATGCGCCGGTGGAGGAGACGAAGTTCGGCGTGTTTCGCATGTGATGATGCCGACGCACCGCGCCGGCATCAATGCCGATCGATAGGGCAGGGTTGAATTATTTTGCAGCAACCGCTGCAACCACATCGACCTCGAACATCATGCCGGGACGAGCGAGTTGCACGACATTCAGGAAGGTGTGCGGCGGCAGTGGCAGACCCTTGAAAGTTTCTTCGCGGCATTTGCGCATCTCTTCACGGTAGCGCACGTCGGTGACATAGGACGTCGCCTTGACGATATCGGCCAGCGTTGCGCCGTTGGCTTCGAGTGCCTTTTTCACCTTCGCCCAGGACATGCGGCACTGCTCGAGGAAATTGTCCTTGTGGTGGATTGAACCATTGTCCGGGTCTTCGGACCCGATGCCGGCGAGGTAGATGGTCTTGGCTGGGCCCGTGACCACCGCAGCTTCCGAGAACGCGCCGGTTGCAAACTTGCTGTAGTTGTAATTCTTTTTCTCGAATTGCTGTGAGACGGCCGGGCTCGCACCGAGGCTTAACAAGGCGAGAAGGACAGCGGCGGTTCGGATCATCATGGTGCCTGAGGCTCCTTGGTTTGCCACGCAACCAATGCGCGGGCGTCGCTGCCTCACAGCAAGGACCGTGCCATAGGCGGGAACTTCCGGGGCTCCAAGATCGTTAGCCTTATCCAATCCACAAAAGGAGAGGAGAACATGTACAGGGTCTATTCCGGGCCGGTCGGGTCCGAACCAATCAGTCCGCTCAACAAGGGCAAGCATCTGTTCAAGGAATTCGCCGGGCTCGATGAGGCGATGGGCTTTGCTCACCATCTGAAGGCAACCGGACGCGTTGCGCTGTTGATCGAAGGCGATGACGGCACGCATCTTGACAGAAGCGCGCTCACCAAGGCGCTGCATCACAGGACCAACGAACAGACGCACGGAGCGTGGTAGGCCTGCGTTGAGATCGCCTCGATGGCATACGGCGGTTTGGAGCGCTAATTCGTTGCCATCCTGCCGGTATCGACACTACTCTTTGCCCCGGATGGAGCGGAGATGTGGTGCCGGCCTTGTCATATCGAACAGCATTGATCGTCGGAGCGGGAGCGGGGTTGAGCGCGTCGCTTGCTCGCTTGTTCACAAAATCCGGATTGACCGTAGCCCTGGCCTCGCGATCGACCGCCGACCTTGCGCCGCTCGCCGAGGAGACGGGCGCCAAGCTCTTTACCTGTGACGCGTCGGAAGAGACACAGGTCAGCAGGTTGTTTGCCGACGTCGATGCAAGCGTCGGCGCTCCGGATGTCGTTGTGTACAATCCCAGTTTCCGAACGCGCGGTCCGTTTATCGAGATTGTGCCAAGTGACGTGCAGAAGGCCTTTGCGATATCGGCCTTCGGTGCCTTTCTGGTCGCGCAACAGGCGGCGCGACGGATGCTGCTGAACAATCACGGCGCAATTTTCTTCACCGGTGCATCGGCTGGCATGAAGGGCTTTCCGAAGTCCGCACCGTTCGCAATGGCGAAGTTCGCCTTGCGTGGGTTGTCGCAAAGTCTTGCCCGCGAATTGCAGCCGCAAGGCATCCAT
>JAEYVN010000140.1 GCA_023431725.1 Pseudomonadota bacterium | reverse complement strand
ACTATACACCGCTCGATATGACCTCGATGGTGACCTCGCTTGAGATCGTGCCAGCCGCCGGCCGGGACGACTTCCTGCGCCGCGCCACCAACGTCAATCGCCGCGACGCTGCCGTCTTCAATCGCCGCTACACCGAGATGGTTGCGGACTTCCACGTCAAGACCGGTGCGGTGACGAGCTATGTCTCGGTCGGCGATTTCCCGTTCAACCAGACGCGCGATGGCGTCATCGGCCTCTGGCCCGTCGATGCGATGTCGTGGACGGAGGGCACACGCAAGGCGATGACCCATGCCGCATCAGACATCCGGCGCCGCGGATTGGGGCGCACCGAATTGCGCATTACCGGTCAGGCAACCGCACGGGCCAAGCAAGGATTGAGCGAACTTGGAATCACGCTTGCCGATAACAGGAGGCGCTGAAGACGTGCGTCCTGCGAGTCGCCGATCGAGAGTCAAGGCATCGGCGAAAGATAAATGACTCGCATCAGCAGGGCAGAATCGCGCTTCATGGTCTTGAAAGGATAGACACGAGGTCTGTCATGTTGCCGCTCTCACGACCGCTCTTTCACCAGCAGGACGACCGCCACATCACGTTGGCAGTCGTTGTATCGCTTTTCGCTGCCACGATGGTCGTGCTTGTCACCCTGACCGGAATGGCCTGAGCGTTACGCGATCAGACGATCGATATTCGTCTTCATCCCATCGAGATCGTAGGGCTTGCCGAGAAAGCCGATCGGCGCGAACTCCTGCAGCCGGGCCTTGACCTCGCTCTGATCCTCACCGCTGGCCACCAGCAGCGGCAGATCGGCATGCGAGCGCCGGATTTCCCGGATGAGTTCGTCACCGCGCTTGTCGGGCAGACCGAGATCCAGCAGCACGAGACCATAGGCAGCGCCCGGGGCCTGCAGCAGCTCCATGGCTTCCCTGGCGGTTCCGGCCTCATCGGCCTCGTGGCCAAGATCCAGCAGCATGTCGACCGCCAGCATGCGGATCAGAACCTCGTCCTCGACGACGAGCACCCGACCTGAATTCATAGTCCCCCGCTTCCTGCGGCGCCGCCAGCACCGTGCAACCCTGTGACGCAAAACGGCGGCAGGTTCATGACCTGCCGCCGTGCCTTCATACCCTTATCAATCGAGTTGCGCGCCGCTCTTCTTGATGGGTGCGGCCCATTTCTCGATCTCGTCCTTCGTGAACTTGGCAAGATACTCCGACGAACGACGCTCCGGCGCCACGATCACCGCGCCAAGACTGGCCAAACGCTCCTTCACCGCCGGCGTATTCATGGCTTCGTTCGCGGCATCGGCCAGCTTCTTGACGATCGGTGCCGGCGTATCCTTCGGCAGATACAGCGCGTTCCAGGTATACGCGTCCATGCCCTGCGTGCCCTGTTCCACCGCGGTCGGCACATTCGGCAAAGCCGGCGAGCGATCCTTGGTCATCATGGCAATCGCCTTGACGGTGCCGCCGTCGATCTGCGGCTTCGCAGTCGAGACAATCTCGCACATGAAATCGATGCGTCCGCCTTGCAGGTCCTGCATTGCAGGTCCCGTGCCCTTGTAAGGCACATGCACGATATCGGTGCCCATCACCATGTTCGCGACAACGCAGCCCAGATGCGTCGCCGAACCCGCACCGGCCGAGCCATAGGTCATCTTGCCGGCATTGGCTTTCGAATAGTCGACGAAGTCCTTCAGGCTGTTGGCCGGAAAGTCTTTTCGTGCGATCAGAGCAATGGGCACATCGGCGATGAGGATCACCGGTGTGAAGTCGGTCAGCGCGTTGTATTGCGGCTTCTTGTAGAGCGTCTGCCCCTGCGCATGCGTGCCGACGGTGCCGAGCACGAAGGTATAGCCGTCTGGCTTGGCGTCGGCGACGCGCTTCGAGCCGGTCTGGCCACCCGCTCCGCCGACATTCTCGATCACGACCTGCTGGCCGAGAATTTCACTCATCCGCTGTCCGAGCACGCGACCGAGCACATCGGTCGGCCCGCCGGCGGCGAACGGAATGATCATGGTCAGAGGACGGTTCGGATAGTCCTGTGCGGTGGCGGCACCGGTCAGTGTGAGAAGTCCGGCCAAAGCGGCCAATAATTTTGTTTTATACATTGGCGTCTCCCATATTCTTCCCGCACTTTGCCAGCACAAAACGTCGGGTCAAGCCGGACTTGTGAACCGGGTATCGCACACGTAAACCACGCCCCGGCAAAGGAGACTTTTTCAAAATGTCGGATATTCGGATCGCAGTAGCCGGGCTCGGGGCGATCGGGCGGACACTGGCGCGCAGGCTGACGGACGGTATTCCGGGCCTATCGCTCGCCTGTGTGGCGGCTGGCGACAAGGCCAAAGCCCAAGCCTGGCTGGACAGCGAAGGCATCAAGGCCCCGATCGTCGATCTGAAAGACTTTCCGACCCATGCCGATGTGGCGGTCGAATGCGCCCCGGCCGCCCTGCTGGAACAGATCTGCCGGCCCATGCTGGAGGCCGGCAAGTCGGTGGTCGTCCTGAGCTGCGGCGCGCTCCTGCCGCGCCCGGAACTGGCCGAACTGGCCAAGGCCAAGGGCGGTTCCATCATCGTTCCGACCGGCGCCCTGCTCGGCCTCGACGCCGTTGCGGCGGCCGCCGAGGGCGACATCAAGTCGGTGCGCATGACCACCCGCAAGCCGCCGATCGGCCTGAAGGGCGCCCCTTATCTCGAGAAGAACGGCATTTCGGTCGAGGGCCTGACCGAAGCCAAGCGCGTGTTCTCCGGCAGCGCACGCGAAGCCGCCGCAGGCTTCCCCGCCAACGTCAATGTCGCAGCAGCCCTGTCGCTCGCCGGTATCGGTCCCGACCGCACGCAGATCGATATCTGGGCCGATCCTGCCGTCACCCGCAATTGCCACAGCATCGAAGTCGATGCGGACTCGGCGCGCTTCACCCTGTCGATCGAGAATGTGCCATCGGACAATC
>JAEYVN010000008.1 GCA_023431725.1 Pseudomonadota bacterium | reverse complement strand
CCATCCGGTGATCTGGACGGCGGAACGCGATCGCGAGATGTGGGCCGCATTGCAGGGGTAGAGCCATGTCTACCGAACGCAAGGTCATCTATCACTATCAATACGAGCGCTCGCCGGATCAGGACGCCATAGCGCCAGTCCGGCATGACGTGGTGGTGGTTGGGGCGGGGCCTGTCGGGCTGGCCGCCGCGATCGATCTTGCGCAGCGCGGCATCAGGGTCGTGCTGCTCGACGATTCCGACCGGATCGGGGAGGGCTCGCGCGGCATCTGCTATGCCAAGCGCACACTGGAAATTCTGGATCGCCTTGGCGTCGGTGAGAAGCTTGTGGCGCAGGGCGTGACCTGGAAACTCGGCAAGGTCTTTCTCAAGGACGAACTGGTCTATTCCTTCGATCTCCTGCCGGAAGATGGCCACAAGATGCCGGCCTTCATCAATCTCCAGCAATATTATCTGGAGAAGGCATTGGTGGATCGTGCGCTGGAATTGCCGAACATCGATCTGCGCTGGCGCAATCGGGTGACCGGCGTCGACCGGCGCAACGATGGCGCGACGTTGACCATCGATACGCCGGATGGCGACTATAAAATCGATGCGGCCTGGGTGATTGCCGCCGACGGTGCGCGCTCCGCCGTACGCGATTTTCTCGGGCTTGGCTTTGTCGGCGTGACGTTTGAGGACAAATTCCTCATCGCCGACATTCGCATGAAGGCTGATTTTCCGACCGAGCGGCGCTTCTGGTTCGATCCGCCGTTCCATTCCGGACAATCGGCACTGATGCACCGGCAGCCCGACAATGTCTGGCGCATCGATCTGCAACTCGGTCCCGACGCCGATGCCGAAGCGGAGCAGAAGCCGGAGCGTGTCATCCGGCGCCTCAAGCAGATGCTGGGCGACCGCGAATTCGAGCTCGAATGGGTGTCGATCTATCGTTTCAATTGCCGTCGGCTCGACCGCTTCGTCCACGGACGCGTCGTGTTCGTCGGCGATTCCGCGCATCAGGTCTCGCCGTTCGGTGCGCGCGGCGCCAATTCCGGCGTGCAGGATGCTGAGAACCTGGCGTGGAAACTGGCTGCGGTGTTGCGCGGCGAAGCGGATGAACGCCTGATCGAGACCTATAATTCCGAGCGGATTCAGGCAGCGGAAGAGAATATCGGACACTCGACGCGCTCGACCGATTTCATCGCGCCGCATTCGCCCGCGGAGCGCGTATTGCGCAATGCCGTTCTCGATCTTGCGCCGACCTGCGAATTCGCACGGCGTATGGTGAACTCGGGCCGCCTCTC
Source organism: Pseudomonadota bacterium (assembly GCA_023431725.1). Taxonomy (GTDB): domain Bacteria; phylum Pseudomonadota; class Alphaproteobacteria; order Rhizobiales; family Xanthobacteraceae; genus Pseudorhodoplanes. Next base: position 5,113 of record JAEYVN010000008.1, on the reverse strand, counting down.
GATCGCGACTGTCTATGACACTGTCCTGTCAACGGCAGACGAGGATTCTTTCGCTGGATCGGCACGATTGGGGGCCCCTGCGCCCGATGCCGTGATACGTACGCGCGACGGCGGGGAGAGCCATCTCGTTGAGCGATTGTCAGATCAGTTCGAACTGCTCTACGTCGCCAACGGCGCCGTGCCGGCCGTGCCGGACAACATCAAGGTCACGGTCATCGGCGAGGATCTTGCCGATGCCGGGGGGCAGTTCATGGCGAGGTTCGATGCGACACCCGGTTCGGCCTATTTACTCCGGCCGGACCAGCATATCTGCGCACGCTGGCGCCACCCGACTCACGACAAGATCGCTGCCGCGCGGGATCGTGCCCTTGTGCGCTGACCGTCACACCGGCATGCGCATCGACGAGAGCATCTCGTTGCAGGCCGTCGCGCATTCGTTGCAGACCTTGGCGCATACGGCACAGTGTTTGTGCATTTCGGCATGCCGCTCGCATTCCGTCGCGCATGCGCGGCAGAAGGCGATGCAGGTGGTCAATTGCGCTTCGAGCAACTGGCGATGACCGACCTTGTTTGCGCGCGACAGGATGCTGCCCGTTGCGGCGCAAACCGCTGCGCAATCGTGGTTGAGGCGAATACACGCAATGAGGCGATCGACATTTTTTTCGGCAAGGCAGGCATCGGCGCAGGCCGTGCAGGTTTCGACACAGCCGAAACAAGCGTCGATAGCACGGCTGATAGCGTCGGCATGGCTGGGCTGCTCGGGATGCGAGCGGAACATGTTTCGGACGACCGCGGCGGACATTTCTCCGGTTCCTTTCAAGCGTACCCTCGAACTCCGACAGCAAACATTCACACTCGCTGTTGGTTCCGGTGCCGCGTGAGTTCCTTCCATTGACCGCAAAACCGGTGTCGATAGTCTTCCGCCGCCGGTTTCACCTCAGGATTTAAGCATGCCGTTGATCGTCACATCGCAGTTCAAGGATCCCGACACGGCCTTTGTGACCTTGATCGAGGCGCGGCGCGGGCTTTCTCTGGATGAGGCTGCCGCGCTGGACGCGAAGCTGGTGCTGATCCTGGCCAATCACATCGGCGATATGGACATCCTGAAGGAAGCGATTGCGCTCGCAAAGAAGAGCAGCGAATCCGGCGACCAAGGGAGCCCTCAAGGCTAAGGAAGCCCGGAAGTCTGAGGGAGGCCGGACGGCCGAGGGAGCCTAAGTGTCAGAGCCGTCATTTGGCTTGTCGCGAATATTGTCGATGATCGCGCTGACCCGGGTGACCGGGTCTTTGGAATCAAGGTCCAGGATCTGACGCACCTTCTTGGCCAGCGCGTCTGACGTGAAGGGCTTCGTCAGCAGGTCGACATCGGCATCCAGCCGGCCGTGATGAATGATGGCATTGCGGGTATAGCCGGTGGTGTAGAGCACCCTGAGGTTCGGGCGGCGGCGATGGGCCTCGTCGGCAAGCTGACGTCCGTTCATGCCGCCGGGCAGCACGACGTCAGTGAACAGCAGCTTGATGTCGGGATTGGCATCCAGCAGACGCAATCCAGCGGCGGCGTCGTGGGTGGAGATGACGTGATAGCCTTCCTCGCGCAGGACCTCGCTCGAGAAACGGTTCACCTCCTCGTCGTCTTCGACCAGCAGGATCTGGTCCGGGCGCTCCGAAACATTTTTCCGCTCGACGGCTGGCTCGGCCGGCAGCCACGGCTCGACTTCGCTCTCGTTCATCAGCCGCGGCAGATAAAGCTTGATGGCGGTGCCTTCGCTGGTCTCGCTGTAAATCTTGATGTGGCCGCCCGACTGTTTGACGAAGCCATAGACCATACTGAGGCCAAGGCCGGTTCCTGAACCCGTCGGTTTGGTGGTGAAGAACGGTTCAAAGGCCCGCTCAAGCACATCTCGGCTCATTCCGGTGCCGGTATCGCTCACAGCAATCATGATATACTGGCCGTGCGAGACGTCGGTCGCATTCGCCGCGACATAGGCTTCGTCGAGATAGGTGTTGGCCGTCTCGATGGTCAGGCGTCCGCCGCCCGGCATGGCATCCCGGGCATTCACCGCGAGATTAAGCAGCGCATTCTCAAGCTGGTTGGGATCGACCGCGGTCTTCCAGAGGCCGCCGGCGAGGACGGCTTCGACGGTAATGGTCTCGCCGATCGTCCGACGCAGCAACTCGGACATGCCCTGGACCAGTTTGTTGGCGTCCACGGCGCGCACTTCGAGTGGGTGCTGGCGCGAGAATGCGAGAAGCCGCTGCACGAGGCTTGCCGCGCGCTCGGAGGCCTGACGCGCCGCGTTGAGCGAGCGCTTCAAGCGGTCGTCACCGTCGCCGGATCGCCGGAGTGCAAGATCGACATTGCCCAGGATGGCGGTGAGCAGATTGTTGAAATCATGCGCGATGCCGCCCGTGAGCCGGCCGACGGCTTCCATCTTCTGCGCCTGCTGGAGGGCAAGCTCGGTCCGCTCGCGGCGTACGACTTCCTGACGCAGTTTCGAATAGGCGAGGGCCTCGCGGCGCGTCCGCCGCAATGCCATGATGCCAAGACCGATCATCGCAATCGTCGCCGGCAGTCCGAAAAGAAGGTGGCTGGCCAAGGTCTTCAGCCAATCCTGGATGACGACTTCGCTGGGAATGCCGGACACAACATAGATGTTGTAATGCGGCATCTTGCGATAGGCGAACAGGCGCGTGTGCCCGTCGAAATTGGACGTGCCGGTGATGAAGCCTTCGTCCGGTTGCTTGGCAATGCTGCGCATCACCGTGCTGTCTGGCGAGAGTTTCACAAGCTGTGACGAGATGTCGGGATAACGCGCAAGGATCGCGCCGTCGTCACGGATCAGCGCGAATACGCCGGGCGGCGGCAGTTTCTCATAGAAATTGGTGAAATGTTCCGGGGCGATCGAGATCGTCGTCACGCCGGCGAACGAATTCTTGGGGCCTTCGCGCCTCCGGCTCAATGTAAAGAACCAGGTGTCGGCCGCACGTCCCTTGAGCACTTCGCTGACATAAGTGCCGGCCTTGGGATTATCGCGATGGACACGAAAATAATCACGATCGGACAGATCGATTTTTGGCATCGGACTGATTGTGGCCGAGACCAGCGGTGTGCCCGCAGCATTGATCACCCAGAGATCGCGCAACTGCGGCAGTTTGTCGGTAATCGATTTCAGCCGTGTGCTGAGTTCACTTTCTTCGTTCCTGATTTCAACATCACTCTGCTCGTCCGTCAGTTCGTCAAGATAGCGGGCGCTGAGTTCGAATGTGTCGAACACCTTGAGTGCGTGTTCGTAGACCGTGTTCAGGTTGCGATGAACGCGGTCACGCGCTTCCGCCAGATGCTGTTGATAGGACAGCCATGATGCAAACACGAAAATTATAATAGGAAGCAGAATGGATGCGGCAAGCAGGAGCCGGACCGGCCGCAATGCGGACGCGAGTTCCTTTTGTGCGGCGATGTCTTCCTGTGCTGAATTGCGATTTGTTTTCGGGGATGCGTTCATCGGCACGGAGGAAGAGGGGAATAACGGTGACTCGCCATCCTACCGACCGTCATCACGCCTGCGCAAGGCTTCACTCTTGCGCGCGTCTCCGCGAGCGCGTTGTCATTCAATGGAACTCGGCAGAAAAGGTGCGATCAGCGTGCGCACTCGATCGCAACAAAATCGTCGCATCCGTTGCGTCCGCAACGCGTGCTGATCGGTATGGCACCGGTGATTTCGCCGCGCTCGATCCTGCGATAGGAGGCAGCTTTCGGGAATTGTCGCGACTGACAATAGGCGGCCGCAGCGGCTGCGCCGCAGGTTGAGCCATCCGCGAGGCAGCGATCAATGCCATAGGCGTCAGGACTGTTGGCGATGATGAAGATGCGCTTTTCCGCCGCTGCCGCGCTCGTCCCGGCCAGCAAGCAGGATGCAGCGATGATCGCAGCAGACAAGGATCGCATGGCTACGCTCGGAACGGTCGGAGGATGATACCCTCGCATTCTGCGGCAAATTACCTAAGACTTTGTTAACCTTAGCCTTGGCCGCGCTATCCACTTGACGGAACGGGAGATTTTTCCCATTCTGCCGAACATGATCGACCGCAACGCAATTTTCGGCATTTGCCCGGAGATTATTCGCTAGCGCCTCACGCTGGCTGCGGCTGTCTTTTGTCCATCGCGATAAAGAGAACGCCCGGGCCAGCGAGGCCGGGAAGCCCTTTTGATGGAACTTCGCCTTTACGACACCCTGACGCGCGAGAAGCGGGTCTTTCAGCCGATCGATCCTGCGCGCGTGCGGATGTATGTGTGCGGACCGACGGTCTATGACTTCGCCCATATCGGCAATGCGCGCCCCGTCATCGTCTTCGACGTTCTCTACCGACTGCTGCGACATGTCTATGGCACGGACCATGTCACCTATGTCCGCAACATCACCGACGTGGATGACAAGATCAACGCGCGGGCGGCGGAGCAGGGCATCTCCATTCGCGAACTGACCGAGTCGACCTACGCGAACTTCAAGGCCGATGTGACCGCGCTCGGCTGCCTGCCGCCGGATGTCGAGCCGCGCGCCACCGAGCATATCGCCGAGATGAAGACGCTGATCGAGCGTCTGGTCGCGTCGGGACATGCCTATGTCGCCGAAAATCATGTCCTGTTCTCGGTGCCGTCGATGCCCGATTACGGCAAGCTGTCGAAGCGTCCGCTTGACGAGATGATCGCCGGTGCGCGCGTCGATGTCGCGCCCTACAAGCGGCACGATCAGGATTTCGTGTTGTGGAAGCCGAGCAAGGAGAATGAGCCCGGCTGGCCGTCACCTGCGGGCATCGCCGTGCCGGGCCGCCCGGGCTGGCACATCGAATGCTCGGCGATGTCGTGGAAGCATCTCGGCGAAACCTTCGACATCCATGGCGGCGGCATCGATCTCGTCTTTCCGCATCATGAGAACGAAATCGCGCAATCGCGCTGTGCGTTTCATACCGGCGTGTTGGCCAATGTCTGGATGCACAACGGCTTTCTGGAGGTCGAAGGCGAGAAGATGTCGAAGAGCCTCGGCAACTTCATCACCATCCGCGAGGTGCTGAACGATTGGCCGGGCGATGTCGTGCGGCTTGCAATGCTCTCGAC
>JAEYVN010000589.1 GCA_023431725.1 Pseudomonadota bacterium | reverse complement strand
TTCTGGGGCTGCTCGGAGAGTCCGGGTCCGGCAAGAGTGTGACGCTGCGCACTTTGTTGCGCATGTTGCCTGAGCGCCGCACGGATATCAGCGGCAGCATCCGCGTTGCCGGCGCGGATGTCATGGAGATGGATGCAGCGTCCCTTGAGCATTTACGAGGTGGCGTTGTGTCGATGATCTTTCAGGAGCCGATGCTTGCACTCGATCCCGTTTATACGATCGGCGATCAGATTGCCGAAGCTGTCGTCAAACATGATGGCGTGACTTTCGCGGTTGGGCGCCGGCGTGCACTGGAGATGCTGGAGCGCGTGCGCATCCCGTCGGCGAAACGCCGGCTGGAGGCGTATCCGCATGAAATGTCGGGCGGCATGCGCCAGCGCGCCATGATCGCGCTAGCACTGTCATGCAGACCGAAGGTTCTGCTCGCCGACGAGCCGACAACGGCGCTGGATGCCACCGTGCAGATCCAGATTCTCTTGTTGTTGCGGGAACTGCAGCGCGAACTGGGCATGGCGGTGATATTCGTCACGCACGATATCGGTGTGGCTGTAGAGATCAGTGACAGAATTTCGGTGATGTATGCCGGTCGTATTGTCGAAAGCGGTTCACTTCGGCAGGTGGTGAAATCGCCGTCGCACCCTTACACGCGCGGACTTCTCTCATCAACGATGCATGGTGCACTGCGCGGCCGGCGACTTGAGGCAATCCCTGGCTCTCCACCGCGTCTGGACACGATGCCGTCCGGCTGCGCGTTTCTGCCGCGGTGTTCCTCCGCATCGAAGTCGTGCGCCGAGGCGCCGCCTCTTGCCGAAGTTCAGGCGGGACACATCGTCCGTTGTGTCACCGCGGCGTAAGGGGTGACTAATCCTTGTTCTGTGAATCTTGGTGGATGGGATCTACCCACAGGACGTGCTCGGGCTTTTCAACCGGCTCGATGTCGAGATTGATGGCGACCGCCTCGCCATCGCTGCGCACGAGAACACATTCCAGAACCTCGTCCGGACTGGCGTTGATCTCCTGATGCGGCACATAGGGCGGCACGAAGATGAAATCGCCGGGGCCTGCTTCGGCGACGAACTGGAGTTGTTCTCCCCAGCGCATGCGGGCCTTGCCGCGAACGACATAGATTACGCTTTCAAGATGACCGTGATGATGCGCTCCGGTCTTGGCATCCGGCTTGATAGTGACCGTGCCGGCCCAAAGCTTCTGGGCGCCGACGCGCGCAAAGTTGATCGCCGCCTTGCGATCCATGCCGGGGGTTGAAGGCACATTCGGATCAAGCTGGTTGGCGGGGATAACCCTCACGCCGTCATGTTTCCAGCGATCGTGGTGATCGTGTGAATGTTCATGATCGGTCATGCTCTTACCATTCCCAAATGCTTGCAGATTGGTTGACGCATAGAACAATTAAAGCTCCGCCGCAACACATGGCCGGCCAGTCGCAGCGTGCGCAGTCTTTGTATTGACGCCGGTTCCTATGCAAACCGGTTCATTTCGCTCCAAAGCGCTCTGGGTGCTGCGAAGCCTATGTGAGTGTCGTCAGAGTTCGGCCTTTTCCTTGAGGTCCTGCTTCAGTCGCTTCTAAAATTGATCGGCCGGTAGAAACAGGTGATCTTCCGGACGAGGCATTTTTGGTGGTTTCCTGACAGCTTTGGTGATCAGTGACCTTTTCGCATCCCGCCTGCAACTCCTGCTATACATCTGCGGGCAGCTTCGCTGGCTGGGACAGGCCTCCGAATCTCGTTGCGTAAAGTCACTGGAAGGGGAGAAGGCGATGTCGGTGATCCGCACCATCGAGGGGTTGGAGAAGGTTTACGGTGAGCCGGGCGAGGCATCGCTGGTGAAAGTTGTAGACTGGATCACACCGGAGTATCGAGCGCTCATAGAAGCCTCTCCTTTCGTCACATTGGCGACGTCCGGGCGGGAGGGGCTGGATTGCTCACCGCGTGGCGACAAGGCCGGCTTTGTGAGAGTTCACGATGAACGCACGCTGATGCTGCCGGATAGGCATGGCAATAATCGCGTCGATTCGTTACGAAATATTGTTTTCGATCCGCGTGTCGGACTCTTGTTCATGATCCCGGGATGCGGCACCACGCTACGAATCAACGGGACCGGTGTCATCTCCATCGATCCGGATTTGCTTCAATCGTTCGTCGTCGAAAAAAAGGCGCCGCGATCGGTGCTCGTGATAACCGTCGAAGCCGTCTATTTCCAATGCGCGCGCGCGATAATGCGGTCAGGCCTGTGGAATTCCGACCAGCGGGCCGATCCTAAGGCATTGCCGACACCCGGGAAAATTCTGGCGGCGCTCAGTCAGGACCGCGTCGGCGGCGAAAGCTATGATCGCGAATGGCCCGGCCGCGCGGCCCGCACTATGTGGTGATCGCCGAGGGTTCAGCGGTTCTCAGTCGGGTTGGATCTCGACGAGAATTATGTCAACGGCGCCTTTTTGCGGCGCCACGGTCAATTCCAGCGCATCGCTTTGTTCAATGAGCAGCGTATTTTTATGCTCAAGGGTGAAAGTATTGC
>JAEYVN010000498.1 GCA_023431725.1 Pseudomonadota bacterium | reverse complement strand
TCGAACAAGCCGGCGATCGTCTCGTCCGCAATGATAAAGACCTGCCTTTCGCGGCCTGATTTGCGCGACAATCAAAGGGTTTTGCGAAACGCTTCGGCCGTGCCGGGGCGTTTTTGCTTTCTGGCGTTTGTCTTTCGGTCAGGTGGATACGAAGGCGGGCGCGACGCTCTATCGATCAGCGCCGCATCGTCAGGGTCACCCAGCCATCCAGTGTCAGCCGGGACCGAAGAATGAGGCCCTGGCGGCGATAGGCAGAGATCACAGCATTGGCGTGGGCGGGCAGAAGACCCGACAGAATCAAATGGCCGCCCGGAACGAGCAAGGGCGCCACCGTTGCCGACATCCTGCGCAGCGGTGCTTCGAGGATATTCGCGAAGATCAGGTCAAAGCGGCCGCCGCTTCGGAAGCGATGCGCATGAGCGCCGGCCGCGGTGAACACGGTGAGCAGTTGGGGCACGCGGTTCAGCCGCGCATTTTCGCGCGCAACGGCGACAGCCATCGGGTCAATGTCGCTCGCCAGCACCGGAATTTGCAGCGCCCGTGCCGCGGCAATAGCAAGCACGCCGGTGCCGGTGCCGATGTCGAGAATGCGGAAGTCATGGCCGGATCGTGCGCGTTTGTGGATGGCATCGAACGCGAGCAGGCAACCGCGAGTCGTGCCGTGATGGCCGGTGCCGAAGGCGAGCGCGGCTTCGATTTCGATGCCGATTTCGTTCAGTCTCACGCGAGCACGATCATGCGAGCCATGTATGACAAAACGTCCGGCGCGCACGGGTGCAAGACCCTCCAGGCTGGCCGCAACCCAATCGCGCTTTTCGATGGTGTCGATGCTGATGTTCGTCGCGGTGTCGGCGCCGAGTTCGCGCGCGATGATGTTGGTGATCAGTTGCCGGGTTTCATCATCATGGAAGATGGCTTCGGTGGCCCAGCCATCCGGTGTCTCGAAGATCGAAACCGCACACAGATCGGGATCGAGCACGTCGCCGAGCAGGTCGGCGATGCGGTGCGCCATGTCCTTGTCGGTGACGATGCGGGCGAGTCTGGTTTCGTCGCTGCTTTGGCTTACCGTCATTGGTGCTTCAAATCACTTGCTGTGCCCGCACTTCACAGGCTGGAACTCACAGGGCCGGCGTTCCCGCGCGATGGCCGCAGGAGGCTGCTCACTCCACAGCATGCCAACAGCATGTTCACAACTGTCTGAAGCAGTTTGGCCGCGTTTTCACTGGATTTTCAGGGTTTGTGCCCGTCATTCTCAACAGAATCCGCCGTGAACGGCTGCCACTGGCTGTTCCTGCCGAATTGCCTACATGACGAGGTCTGAACCGCCATCATTCGTTTTTGAAGAGTGGCAGAAAGAAGGCCATGTCGAAGCCCATCGTAGTGTCCATCCCGCATCGTCTCGGCAAGGACGAAGCGTTGCGCCGCCTCAAGCCCGGCCTCACGTCGGCTGCGGCGAGCTTTCCCGTGCTGAAGGTCGACGAGGAAATCTGGTCGGGAGATCGGCTGACCTTTCGCGTTCGTGCGTTGGGGCAGGCCGCGGCCGGAACGGTCGACGTTGCTGACGATCATGTGAAGTTGGAAGTGACTTTGCCGTGGCTGCTGCAGAAATTTGCCGAAGTGGCTCAGGCGGCGATTCGTGCGCGCGGCCAATTGTTGCTTGATAAAAAGTGACGGAGCAAAGAGGTGCAATTTTGTGAGGAACCGTTCGGTGTGCGAGAATTTTTGTCACATGCGAGGCGCGACGATGACGATTCTTCTCTGCGGCAATGCCGCGGCGAATGATTGCATCGATAATCGAATAGGTGCTGGCCATCGTCCCGCCGCACCATGCAGCGATGACTGACGTCCATGAGCATCCATTCCGAGATTGATTTCCATGCGCTGCTTTATCGCTTTGAGCAGCGATTGCCGATGCGGATTGCGCGCGCGTCGTTCTATCTGCGGCAACCTGAGGCGAAGCTCTGGCGCATCCCTTCGGCGGGTTTTCTGATTCTTGGCGGCGTGTTCAGCTTCCTGCCGATCCTCGGCCTCTGGATGTTGCCGCTGGGTCTGCTGCTGCTGGCTGTTGACGTCCCGTCGCTGCGGCCTCCGATGGCGCGGATGCTGGGCTGGATCGAGCGCAAATGGCCGGGGCCCAAGCCACCGGCCGAACGCCGGTAACGTCTATTTCCAGCGCGCGATCTCTTCCTGCGTCGGAAGACGACCATCAGGTGTGAGTTGATCGACCACACCGGGAAGCGTCTCGCTGAGGCCCTGCAGCAATTCGCTCTTGCTCATGCCGACCTGGCCGGCGAGTTGATTGATGATGTCCGAGCCGAAGGTCTGCTCGATATCGGACGGTGACACCGGCACATTCTCGCCACTCGAAACCCAGGAGCGCGCCGCTTCGCCCTGGCCGACCTGATCGAACTGTTGCAGCAGATCGCTGAGGACTCCGCCGGCGGCAGCGCCACCAACGAGATCCCTGAAAGGGTCGCCCTGTGGCCCCGCAAAGCGCGACGTCGGCGCGCCACGCCCTCCGCCCAGGATGTCACCCAGAATATCGCCCAGTCCGCCGCCGGCCGGACCCCCGCGGTTGCCACCCGGCATACCGCGACCACCGCCGCCCAGAATGTCGCCGAGGATATCGCCAAGACCGCCGCCACCAGGGCCGCCCGCCGGGCCTCGGCCCTGTCCGCTCTGACCGCCGCGAAGGATGTCACCCAGAATATCGCCAAGTCCGCCGCCCATTCCTCCGCCCGCGTCATCGGCCCCCCGTCCGCCACCGCGCTGGAAATCCGGCATGCGTTTGGTCGATTCAACCAGCGGTCCAAAGTCGCTGTCTCCGTCGCCGCCCGTGCCGGGTGAGGGGATGTGCGACGGTGCGCCACTCGGAATGCGAGTTGGCGTGTCGGGGACCGGAATCTGGTTGCGCGGGGACGGCGACGGTGATGGCATCGGCATCGGTTGTGCGTCACCGCCTTGTTGCATGCCTTGATACCAGCGCCACAACAGCAGCGCGATGAGCGCCATGTTGACCTTGGATGCGTTACCCTGCTCGTCGCGGCCAAGGATGATGTCCAGCACGCCCATAGTTGCGTCTCCCGAAATGATCAGCTGCGAAGAACAGCGTGCGGGTAGGAAATCGGCGGATCAAGGCGGTTCGGTGACAACCCGGCGACTGCTCTTTCGCGACTCTTACTGGCCGTAACCGTATCCGTAACGCTGCTGATAGTAATATTGCTGCTGTGACTGATACGGACGCTGTTCGTAATACGGGTTTTGCTGCGGACGATATGACTGGCCGTTGTAAGGCCGCCAGGCA
>JAEYVN010000455.1 GCA_023431725.1 Pseudomonadota bacterium | reverse complement strand
CCGCTGGCCCCTCAACATCAGAAAAATAGCCGCGCCATCCCTCCATGCCCCAAGCGCCGGTCCCGGATTGCCGCAGCTCAATCAGCAAATCCCGCAACGCCTGATCCAATGCGATGTAGTCGTCCGCACGCAGAAACAGAAAGACGTCGGTAATGTTTGCGGCTCTGATGCCGTTGAGAAATCTAGTGCGTTCGGTGCCGTCCGTCACAATAGCGCGTGTCGACCAAACCCACATCGCCCGGATTTGTGGCTGCTTTTCACCTCCGGCAGCGGCCGACGCTGCAGATTGCAGGGCTAGAACTGCGAATGCCAAGAGACATGCCAAGGTTCTCGCTGGCAAGACACTCACCCGTCATTGTCGCAATCTAGTGATCGCCAAATGGAAGCCATCTGTGCCCGGTCACCCGCACCTTGGCCGACAGCGGAAAGGTCACGCCCTTGTCGAGCACGATTCGAGCGACCTGGCCGCGCATGGTCGGGCGGAACGTCTTCTGGAATTCAGGTGGCAGCTGTACAGTGATTGGCAGCACCTCCACGACCGTGCCGGAATTCGACAAAAAGCCGTAGGATACCGTAACGCGCTCGCCCAGTTTGACGTCGTACAGGGCTCCGGCTTCGAGATAGGCGAGAACATACTTTTCGTTGGCATAGATCTCAGCCAGATAGTCTCCTGATTTCAGGACATCGCCCTGCTGCGAAACGCGAGGGCCGATCACGCCGCTGGCGGGAGCAACGACTCGGCCCTCATTGTAGTGCGCACGAATCTCATCCAGCGCTTCCTTGGCGTCGTTCTGCGCCTTCTTTAGATTTGCAAGCTGCTCCATTGAGCTTCGCCGTTCAGCCTCTCGCACAACCTTCTCCTGCAAAGCAGCGTATCGCTCCCGGACTGCGCTGCTGATGAAAGTGTCGCTGGCGAAGCCTGAGGACCGCGTTGCATAAACGCGCTTCAGACTAGCCTCGGCTTCGCTGAGCCGTTCGGCAGCGCGATCAATGACCGCATTGGCCACTTCGACCCGGATCATGAGTTCTGCCTGACGCGCGTAAGTTTCGGCGTGCCGTGAGGTCAGCGTTGCGACTGTCTCCACCACTTGTGCTGAGCGAACAGTGGCAAGAAACTCTCCTTTTTTTACGCTTTGACCGGGTCGGGCGACGAGATTAACGATCTCCGATTCATATGGAAATGCTACAGCAACACGCTCGGCGCTAATAATGCCATCGGCCTGCAACCACAGCATGGGTCCGATGACTAGATTGCCAAGATAGATGAACAGAGCCACGACGGCGCCGAGGTACAGGTAACGGCTGTATCGCCGCCTGCTGCTGCGCACGTCATTCTCGAAGCGATCCGCCCTTGTTCGACTATGAAGTGTGCGGATCATGGCGGCACCTCAATAATACTCGGATATATTGAGAACGCGCTGCGGCACATAGGTGTCTTCGTAAGACTTCCGAAGCACCCATTCTTCGAAATAGGCCCATATTCGAACCCAGCGCATGACATAGCCGTTAAACAACCCATACGTCGCAACGTAAGGCAACAATCCCAGGACCGTGCCAACGTCGTGCCGTCGCGCGACAAAGATCGCGAGCGCAAAAGCGACAATATCGAGCGCTATGTAAATCAGTCCGACCGCGATCAGAAGGATTATGGCGGTCGACCCAAAGATGTAAAAAAGCCAGGCAATGTAAATCGGGAATGCCAGAGTCACGATCAGATTGAGCAGGACGAACTCCAACTGCTCGATCACATCTCTCATGCGATATCGTCCGCGTGTGGACGTGAACATGTCCCTGAATTTTCTAAGTCTGATCCGGAGCGCGTCGCGATCCCAACGTCGCCGCTGTCGAACGAACGCGCTCAAGCTGACCGGCACATCCGTCATACACCAGGAGTCGCCGACGAAACGTATCTTCCAACCGGATCGGCGCATACGCATCGTCATGTCGAGGTCTTCTCCGGGACCCGGCACATTCATCCCGATCTGCCGCAAGGCATCACGCCTGAACGCCGCAAAGGCCCCCGACGCGCAGGTCACCCACTCAAGCGAATCCAGCGCACGTTTTCCCAGCGATATACTAATCGCATACTCGATAGCCTGGTAGGACGCGACGATAGACTCGGATGCATTTCGTACGCCGATATTTCCGCACGCAGCGCCGACTTCCGGATCGTCAAACGCATCCACCAGCTTTTCGATGGCGTCACGATCGTAGGAACAGTCGGCGTCCACATTGATGATGATGTCGCCCGTGGCAACGTTCATCCCCAGATTGCAGGCTGCGGCCTTCCCGCAGCGAACATGGTTGCAAAGCGTCACATCAATCATCCCCTTGCGCCGCAGGTCTTGCAACGCCTCGCGCATGCCGTCGGTTGATCCATCATCAACGGCGATAATCTCGTCGACCTTTCGGGTCTGCTCGGCCAATGAGCGCAGACATTTCCGCACTGTTTGCGCCTCGTTGTGCCCGGCAATCACGACGCTGATGCGTAAATGGTGGGATGTTGTTCTCTCTTGGTGCCGGGGCACGGCCATGGCCTGGGCCGTCGCGACGGCCATGAATGACAATGTGTAACGAGGGATCTCAAGAAGGATCATGTACCAGAACATGGCAATCCATGCGAACCAGTCCAGTTGCTGCAAGAGATCGAATGGTGCCGTGCCGTCGAAGGCTAACATTCAGATCACCCCTGTAACAGGTGGCGGATCTCAACCTCGGAAATAACAGCACATTCAACGCCAGGATCCACTTGCAGGATTTCGGACAGCCTCTGCCTGATATGTGCGATCGTAGCGGACGCATCTTGTACCGTTGCACGCGGCAGCAGAATCAACATGCCGTCATCGACCTCAGAGACTGAGTCGACTTCTCGAAGAGCACTGTGCAATCCATCATGTACGAGCTCCAGCAATTGCGTCCAAAGCCGGACGCTGTAGCTTCGAATTTTGCTGGCTTCCGTGAATTTAAGTCGTATGACCTGGAAGGGAACGCCAAACGCCATTTTCTCACGGGATGCATAATCGAGGAGAATTTTGAACGAACCCGGAGCTTTCTCGACAGGAGCGTCATCGAAGCAGCCTCCGAGCAAATATTGCGTCCCTTTGGCGGTCAACTGGTATGAATACCAGTCCTTCGTCGGCATTTTCTCCGTGTCGTGCCGAAGACCGCAATTCAGGCATACAAAACCAACCGCCGCAGTATCATCGACAGCACCGCAGCTTTGACAAACCAGCATTGAACCGGGCTTGTCGTAGTCAAGCCCTATATGCCGCAGTCCGTCGCCGCATTTTGGGCACTGGAAACGCCCATCAGCGCGAAATGTGCGCTCGATCGCTTCGTGGCTACACCGGAAGTGATGGACAATCGATTCTTCGATGAGATGCGATGAGCGGCACGAATGACACTCCTCCCGCACCGAAAGAATGGATGAGCGACAGCCCGGACAGAAATACATGCGGTCAAAGAAGCGCCTCTCGAATTGCCCATTCTGAACAAGTCGGTCCGCCGTCGCGGCGACATCCTGCAACAAGCCGGCCATCGGATAAGCGATGGCGTCGGGCTGCGCTGGATTGTAGACGGGCTGAAGATGCGCGTTGCGCGAGTATAAACGGCCAAGCAAAATAATTTCCGGAGACTTCGAGTGACGAACTGGCTCCGGCAGATCTCGCAACCTCGATTGAATCGTTTGCGCTGTCTCCCATGGCTTCCATGACCCAACGCTTTTGGCGCCATCGAACATCAGGCGATCGTCTTGCGTCAGGCTGATGACAGGTAAAAACGGATCGTCGCAGTTGCGGATGAGCTGCTCGATGACCGAAGCTGAGACATTGCGTGTGGCGATGACAAGCGCATCGATGTGTTGCGACGGCCTTGCAGCAACCCAGCCCGGCGGGGCCGAGCACCCGACCGGCAGTTTCGGGTACACAGCAAATACGAAGTGAGATTTATGCGGAATAATCGGAAGGGCTGTTTCGGCCTGCATCACCACTGATCTCCCGCCTTGCGACAGGCACCCAACGGCACAAATTTTCTTCCCTGAGCCTTTTAGGCTGAACCATCTACACACTTTAATCGACAAGGAGTTCGATTGGTTCGCACGAGGAGGGAGCGACGGCGGCGCCACGAAACCCTTTTGTTGCGGCAAGACCGACGACTTTTCCCATCTCCCTCATTCTGCGGCCTGCGTAAGCTCAAAACTGCGTGATACCTGTACCACGAAGGCAGGCTACTCGCTTCGCGAGAGCGCTACACTTCATTGTCTCTTCCCATCGACGTCGAATTGTTTGAGAAACGTAACGAGATCGTCGACTTCCTTCTCTGTCTTGATTCCGGGAAACACCATCTTCGTTCCAGGTATTTTGGCCTTTGGATCCTTGATGTAGTCGCGAAACGTTGCTTCGTCCCACGTGATTCCCGACGCCTTGTTGGCATTTGAATAGCTGAAATCCAAAACCGTGCCGGCCTTGCGGCCAAAGAGTCCGTTGAGCTTGGGCCCGACCTGATTCTTCGCGGATTCGCCGATCTGGTGGCAGGCGCGGCATTTAAGAAACACTTTCTCGCCTGCGGCGACGTCACCTTCGGCATGAGCCGCGGCAGTAAAAAACACAATAACAAGAGCTGCCATGTTCATGCGTCGCATCATCTGCTGCCCTCCGATGAAACAACTGTGACAACGACAAGTGCGGCTGTGACAAGCGAGGCACCGATAAGCCGATAAGAAGGACACGGCAAAATTCTTTGCGTGTCTCTCCTGCGTGTCTCTCCCATGTCCACGCGACCCGCCCCTACATTGCTAGACCGTCCGCCAGCCGAGCATGATGCGCAAACCGTCCTCAACCAGAAGCACGGCAAAGAGCAGGAACAGGTAGAGACTCGAGAAGGGAAACAACTACCTCGCGGCCTATTCGGCTGTGCCTCCTTCTGTCCGCACCGTCACCCAGAGTGTACAACATGCGTGTGCCGAGTGGCGCAAGGATCAGCGTGTAATGCACGATCCGGCGCCGCATTTCCGTCGCCCCAAACACAACCGGCAAAGCCGGAACTCCCGCTCGCGCAAAATCGTCGCTCCTGTAGAGCAGCGGCGCCCAGAAAAAGATGACGAGAAAGAGGATCGTCGCTCTAGGCCGACATTGCCCGTCGCCGCAGCCCAGCGGATCATTGGCGGCGCAGTGCCCGCTGCAGTGCCGATGACGATTTTTTGCGGGGTCCAGCGCTTGAGCCACATCGTGTAGATCACGACGTAGAAGAAAATGGTGTAGGCGAGCGGCGCCGCGGCTAGCCAGTTTACCAGAAATCCCAGAATGCCGACCGAACTGAGCGAAAGCACCAGACCAAATGCCAGCGCCGCGTTGGGCGATATTCTGCCGATAGGCACGGGTCGCCTTACCATCGCTGCATCGATATTGGCGTCATACCACATATTGAATGCGCCGGCAGCGCCGGCGCCGCCCGCAGTACCAAATAGAGCCGTAAGCGCGGTTAACGGTTGAATGCCATCAGGCGCCATCATCATGCCGACGTACGCCGTGAAAACGACGAGCGATATCACTCGCGGCTTTAGCAGCGTGACATAGTCGGCGATGCTCACCATGTTCTGCTTCGCCGAGGACGGATGTTCTGCCCTGTTCCTCGCCGTGATGTTTGCGGTCTGTGGCTCAACAACCCGCAATTGAGCGCTTGTCATTTTCGCTCAACCGGCACCCGGTTTCACATTAAAAGCGTAGCCATTCGCGCTTCCCGTCAGCAAAATCCGAAAGTGTGATAGCGGTCTGCCTGGTGCGGCGGAAGTATTCCTCGCATCTGAGACTGAACGCCTTCACGTTTTTCATGTGCAAGCCCGCGTAGTCTTTAATGGCTCGGATGTCCGGTCCGGTGCAGACAACCACGACCGATAGGCATATAATTGCTTCATGCAGGTCGCAGCTACCGCGTGACCCGCGCCGCAATGACGCCCAGCGTCATGCGGGGCCCTGCGATCGTTCGACGAGCGGTTCACGGAGGCATACATATGGCCACTCTCCATGTCATCGATGGCGCCAGCGGCGCTTCAACACAGCTGGTCGTCCGCAAAATTGGATTTGCGGATCTAAAAGACGCAATCGCCAGGGGCGTCGACGACTTTATGGCGATGCCAACCCATGTGATCCTGCTCAGCGTGATTTATCCCATCGTGGGACTTCTCCTCGCTCGCTTGAGTTTCGGCTACGACATGATGCCGATCCTTTTCCCTCTCGCCGCCGGCTTCGCTTTGCTTGGGCCGTTCCTGGCCATCGGCCTTTACGAATTGAGCCGACGCCGGGAGGAAGGTCTCGACACCTCCTGGAAACATGCGTTCGAGGTCGCGCGCTGCTCGTCCGCCGACGCCATCTTCGCCCTCGCTATGATGCTGGTGATTCTGTTTGTCGCCTGGCTCGCAGTTGCACAAGCGCTTTACCAATCGCTATTCGGCTACGGAACGCCGGACTCCATCGGAGATTTTCTGAATCAGATCTTCAGCACGCCGGAGGGCTGGACGCTGATCATTGCCGGCAACGCTATCGGCTTTCTGTTCGCTGTCGCCGCCTTTGCAATCAGCGCCGTGTCCTTCCCCTTGCTACTCGATCACGATGTCGGCGCTGCGGTCGCCGTTCACACCTCCATCAAGGCCGTCCTCCTGAATCCAATCGTCATGGCGGCATGGGCGCTCTTCATTGCGGTTGCGCTTGTGATCGGCGCCTTGCCGTTCTTTATCGGCCTCGCGATCGTTATGCCGATCCTGGGGCATGCAAGCTGGCATCTGTACCGCAAAGTCGTGGCGCCGGATGAAAGCCCGCGACCGACGCTCCACCAGCCCCGAAAGGGACACCGCTATGCCGCAGATTTCCCGGCGGTTCTATTCCCTTGGGCTCGCGATGATCGGGATTAACCCCGCGTCCTGACGTCTACGCTCCCTGACAAGGCCGCATCCGCAAACCGGATGCGGCCTTCTTCAATGCGCCCCGAAGAAAATGACGCGCGTCAGATGCGTGTAATCGGATTCGATCGCCATGATCGCCACAAACACCAGCACAAAAACGGGTGGCACAAGAATGGCGTAGGAAAGCGCCAACCGCTCCCAGGCCATGTGCATGAAAACAGCGACAATCAGTCCCGCTTTCAGGATCATGAACAGCAGGATCAGGAACCATCTCATAAATCCCTGAAGCGCGAAATAATCAACAAGGTAAGAGCCTGTGCTGAGAACAAACAGCCATGCCCATACCACCAGATAAAGCTTGATCGGATGCTGTTGTCCTTCGGCGTGCACTGCCGCCTGTGTCATGGCTCGCCTCACCACAGATAGAAGAAGGCAAATATGAACACCCAAACCAGATCGACGAAATGCCAGTACAAACCCATGATCTCGACGACCTCATAGTTCCCCTTCCTGCTCGTGAAGAAGCCACGCCTTTCATGATCGAAATCTCCCCGCCAGACCTTGTGTGCGATGATGACCAGGAAGATGACGCCGAATGTCACGTGCGTGCCGTGAAATCCCGTAATCATGAAGAAGCTGGATCCGAATTGAGCCGCGCCCCATGGATTTTCCCATGGCCGAACACCCTCATGGATCAGCTTGGTCCATTCAAAGGCCTGCATACCGACGAATGTCGCACCCAAGGCCGCCGTCAGTAGCATCAAGACCGCAGTTTTGACGCGATCGCGACGATAACCGAAATTAACCGCCATCGCCATTGTCCCGCTGCTGCTGATCAGAACGAACGTCATAATCGCGATCAGGATCAAAGGAATCGAATGCCCGGCAATTGTCAGCGCAAAGACTTCACTTGGGTTCGGCCATGGCACGGTCGTCGACATCCGGGCCGTCATGTATGAGAGCAGAAAACAACTGAAGATGAAGGTGTCACTCAGGAGGAAGATCCACATCATGGCCTTGCCCCAGGACACATTCTTGAACGCACGTTGATCCGATGACCAGTCGGAAACGATGCCTTGCCAACCGGATGGCCGCTCGAGAGTCTGCCTGGCATCCACAATAATGCCCTGCGTGTTTGTCAGCGCGTGATTGCCCATCGCTTCACCTCGCTCCCGGAATCAGCTGAATGCAGCGAGTAAGGAACTCGGATACTGAATCGCCAGGCTTCAACAGCAGCAGTCCAAACAGGATCAGCCACACCAGCAACAGGAAGTGCCAATAGATCGCACAGAGTTCCACGCTGAGGGCCACCTGGCTTGCGCGATCGCTGTGCCAGACTTTTTCTGCAGTTCTGCCCAGCGCAATCAAACCGCCAAAGACATGCAGCCCGTGCGCAGCCGTAAGGACATAAAAGAACGTATTGGCGGGGTTTGCAGCCAGACTGTAACCGGCGTTGGCGAGTTGATACCAGGCAACGATCTGCCCGCCGATAAAGCCAAGCGACGTCACCGCGGCACCAATCAGGCCGAAGGTCAGACCGTCCAGATCATCCCGGCGCGTTGCGCCCCGCGCCCATTGCAGCGCTATGCTGCTCAGGATGAGGAGGAATGTGTTGAACCAAAGCAGCGTCGGCACCGGCAGCGGCTTCCAGTCCCCCATTTGCATGCGCATGAAATAAGCGCTCAAAAAGAGCGTAAACAACGTACCAGCAACGACGACAAAGAAACCCAATCCGACTTTGGCCGCAGGGATTGGTGACGTTCCAACATCGGTCGCGTCACCAATCGGCCCCGCCTCCAGCCATGGCTTGGCCAACAGCCTCTGGTGCGAAAGCCACCACGCCGCAATGACACCAAGCACGGCCAGAAACAGAATGATGACACCCACGGCGCATCCTCCCTAGGCGGCTTGCCTGATCCCCGGCTGGTTCTGTGGCACGAAATCCCGATCAGCTCCGGGCACGCTGTAGTCGTAGGCCCAGCGATAGACGACGGGGAGATCCTTGCCCCAATTGCCATGACCGGGTGGCGTTTCGGGCGTTTGCCACTCCAGTGTGGTGGCTTTCCATGGATTGGGACCGGCTTCCCTTCCGTAGCGGAGACTCCAGATCAGGTTGAATACGAACACCACTTGGGCGACACCCACGATCAACGCGACAATGCTGATAAAAGCATTCAGGTCGTGCGCCGATGCCGGGACGAAGGCTGTGTCGCCAATATCGTGATACCGGCGTGGCATCCCGAGCAATCCGAGATAGTGCATCGGAAAAAAGATCGCGTAGGCTCCGAGAAATGTGACCCAGAAATGAAATTTGGCGAGCGGATCGTTGAGCATCCGTCCGGTCACCTTGGGATACCAATGATAAATCGCACCGAATATGACGAGGATCGGCGCGACACCCATCACCATATGGAAGTGGGCGACGACGAACATCGTGTCGGACAAGGGAACGTCGACTACCACGTTGCCAAGAAATAGGCCTGTGAGGCCACCATTGACGAATGTGACGATGAATCCCAGAGCAAACAACATTGGCGGGGTAAGATGTATATCGCCGCGCCAAAGGGTCAGAATCCAGTTATAGACCTTGATGGCTGTCGGAATGGCGATGATCAGCGTCGTTGTAGCGAAGAAATATCCAAAATACGGATTCATTCCGCTGACATACATATGGTGCGCCCAGACGACGAAACTGAGCGCCGCGATCGCCACGATCGCCCACACCATCATGCGATAGCCGAATATGTTCTTGCGGGCATGCGTGCTGATGAGATCCGAAACGATGCCAAAGGCCGGCAGAGCCACAATGTAAACCTCGGGGTGGCCGAAGAACCAGAACAGATGCTGGAAGAGAATCGGGCTGCCACCTCCATGCTTGAGCTGCTCTCCCATCGAGATGAGAGCCGGCATGAAGAAGCTGGTTCCGAGAAGGCGATCGAACAGCAACATGACACTAGCGACGAACAAAGCCGGGAAGGCAAGGAGGGCCATGACCGTCGCGGTGAAAATGCCCCACACCGTCAGCGGCATCCGCATCAGGGTCATGCCTCTTGTCCGCCCCTGCAGCACCGTCACCACATAGTTCAGTCCGCCCATCGTGAAGCCGATGATGAACAGGATGAGCGACGACAGCATCAGAATGATGCCCCAATCCTGGCCGCCGGGAGTGCCGGCAAGGATGGCCTGCGGCGGATAGAGCGTCCAACCAGCGCCGGTTGGCCCGCCCGGAACGAAAAAGGTCGCCAGCAGAACCAATACAGCGAGTAGATAGACCCAGTAGCTCAGCATGTTCACATACGGAAACACCATGTCCCGCGCACCCAGCATTAGCGGGATGAGGTAATTGCCGAAGCCACCCAGGAACAATGCCGTGAGCAAATAGATCACCATGATCATGCCGTGCATGGTGATGAACTGCAGATATTGCTCAGGGTCGATAAACGAAAACCGTCCCGGGAATCCCAATTGCAGCCGCATCAGCCAGGACAACACCAGGGCGACGAAGCCGATTGAGAGCGCTGTGACGGAATATTGGATCGCGATGATCTTGGCGTCCTGCGAGAAGACATATTTCGTCAGCCAACTCCTGGGATGATAGAGCTCGACCTCAGGAACTTCAGCCGGCGAAATTCCGGTGCCGGCGACCTTATCAAGTGGGACATCAACCATCGACATGTCCTCCTTGTCCGTTTCCGCTCAAGGCGGCGCGCATTCGGCCTGCATCATGCCACTTGTGCTGGATTCGACTTGTGCTGGAAGCGACTTGCGCTGGCCGATGCGCCGCCGTCTCATTCACTCCCTGATTGCTTCGTCACCTCCGCTGTTCGTGGTCGCCCCGACAGTTCGGCGAATGTTTTCTGCTGCTGCAGCCACGCCTGATAGTCGGGTTCTTCCTCGACGATCACCTTCCCGCGCATCTGCGCATGCCCAACGCCGCACAACTCAGCACAGAGAACTTCGAACGTGCCGGTCCTAGTGGGAGTGAACCAGAAGTAGGTGACCGAACCCGGCACGAAGTCCATCTTTGCCCGAAACTCCGGCACATAGAAATTATGCACCACATCAGTTGAACGCAGCAGAACCTTGACCGGTTTGCCAATCTGCAAATGAAGATCGTCACCGACGATGACAACATCGTCTTGACCGTAGGGGTCATTCGGATTCAAACCCAAAGGATTGTCAGGGCTGACATTGCTGATATCGGACGTGCCCAGCCGTCCATCCTTTCCGGCAAGACGGTAGCCCCACTGCCATTGCTGCCCCAGAACCTCGATTTCGGAGGCTCCGTCCGGCACGGTGATGAACTGGTGCCAGACGACAAGGCCCGGGGCCAGCATGGCCGCAACCCCGACACCGGTGCCAACGCTCAGCCACCATTCGAGCCTTTTGCTCTCCGGCTGATAGGCCGCCTGCCGCCCGGGCTGGTGACGGAAACGCAGGACGCAATACGCCATAAACAAAACGACGGCGCAAAATACGCCGCCGGTGATCCAGAATGTGATGATGATTGTATCGTCGATGTAGCGCCAGTTCGAGGCGATAGGCGTCCACCACCACGGGCTCAGCAGGTGAAAGAGCACCGAGCCGACGGCTACCAAGATCAATATGATCGCTGTCTTCATCTCTCATCCATCCTTGCCTTGAGGCGACCGAATGAACCAAGAGGGCGACGTCAACATCATATCATGATGCATGACAGCTGCGCTCGAAAATTGTACGAGCAACCTCTTTGGGTAGCTGCCAGAATAATATTCCAGACCTGTTCTGGAGCCCGCTGCCGGCCGTGGCCCAAGCCGGTCGCCGGCCGGGGCCGCTAAAATTTTGCTGGTGTTTTTTGCGGTTCAGTGGCGGGAACAGTCACGCGAGCTTTATCGATGGGGCAATGGACCGAACGGCATCCAGAATCCCGCCAGTCATCGCAACACCATCATGAACAGGAGCCTCACCGAGGTCGGAGTTGGTCATGCGACCGACAGCGGCGCCGCCGCTCCGAACCTGGTCACCCATCAATTCGCTACTCGTTCCGACTATACGTCGCAGATCACCGGCGTGATTTTCAACGACACTGACGGCGACCGCTTTTATGATATCGGCGAAGGCGTTGGAGGAACGAGTATCTCGGCCGCGAGCGGCAGCACCACTAACTGGTCGTCGGGCGGCTACAACCTCGACCTTGCACCGGGAACCCATGCGCTGACGTTCAACGGTGTGCTCGGGACAGGCGCGATCAAGGTCGATCTCGGCACAGAGAATATCAAGGTTGATATGTTCGATCCCGGGTCTTTCCGCAGCTCGGTCTCGGCAACGCTGGTTTCAGGCAGCTCCTCGGCGAGAAGAATATCAACGCGACCGGCAACGATCTGCTGATTGGGAATAGCGGCAACAACATTCTGGACGTCTGTGACATTCTCTGCGCGAACAAAGGCAGCGAATTATTCAAAACTCATGTGGTGAAGAAAGAGGCGCTGATCATGGTCGCGCGGGCGTGCAGCGCCGGGCGATATTTCTTAGGTAACGCTACGGCAACATCCGGTAACGCCGAGAGGAAAACGCCAAAAGCTCAATAAAAATGGCGCGCCCGAAGAGATTCGAACTCCTGACCCCCAGATTCGTAGTCTGGTGCTCTATCCAGCTGAGCTACGGGCGCGCGTGCGGCTGGGCTTGCCCGGCCGCGAATGAGTGTTCCCTACTGGGTCGAACCGGGAATTGCAAGTCCGATCAGACCCGCTCTTGCGGCGGGCATGACC
>JAEYVN010000448.1 GCA_023431725.1 Pseudomonadota bacterium | reverse complement strand
TCCGCTTCTTCACCAACCAGATCGCCGAAAAGCCGGAAAACACCGTCGCGCTGATCTATTATGCCGGTCACGGCCTGCAGGTCGACGGCGAGAATTTCCTTGTCCCCGTCGATGCCACGATCACGCGCGAAGCCGATGTGCCGCTGGAGACCATGCGGCTCGCCGATCTCATGTCGATGCTGGAAACGATCCGCAGCAAGACACGCATCGTCATTCTCGATGCCTGCAGAGACAATCCGTTCGCCGATATTGCGAAGGCCGCGCCGCGCGGCCTCGCTCTGGTCAATGCGCCGGCCGGCACGCTGGTCGCCTATTCGACTTCGCCCGGCACGACGGCAGAGGATGGATCGGGGAGCCATTCGCCATTCGCACAGGCGCTGATCAAATCGGCAAAGGAGCCCGGGCTGCCGATCGAAGCCGCCCTCAAGAATGTGCGTCTCGCCGTGCATGGCGTCACGGACGGCCGCCAGACCCCGTGGGAAGTGTCGGCGCTGGTTGAACCATTCTCGTTCTTTCCGGGCACTGCGCCGCTGAAGCAGGACGCAAACCGCGGCAAGAGCGCGGAGGCGTGGCGCAAGGATTTGCAGGCGATGGCGCCGCGCGCCGCATTCGATGTCGCGATCGGCGAGGACGATATCGTCGTTTACGAGCAATATCTGGCGCTCTATGGCAACGATCCGCTGGCCGTGCAGGTGCGGTCGATCTTCGATCGCCGGCTGATGATGCTGGCCTGGCTTGAGGCCGTGTCCATCAACACGCCGGCCGCCTTCGAGGCGTTCCTCGCGCGTTTCCCCGACAGCGATCTCTCGCTCACCGCACAGCGCTTGCTCGACCGCGCCAAGGTGCGTTCATCCTTCGCGCGTTCGATCTCGCCGGTGCTGGGCCTCACCGCCAATGCACTCAACACGCAGCCGGAGGTGCGCACGATCGTTCGCGAAGTGCGGGTACCCGAAGTCCGCACGGTCGTGCGCGAAGTCGTGAAAGAGGTCAAAGTCCCGTATGAAGTGGTGAAGGTCGTTCACGTCCCCGGCCCTGCGCGCCCCTGCAATTGCGGCCCGCGCCCGGATTACCCGCAACGGGGGCAAGGCCGCCCGCCGATCGACATCGACATTGGCGGGCGTCCGCCACGCTATCCCGGCAGCGGCTATCCCTCCCGTCCGGGACGGTCCTATCCCGATGGCGGCATGCGCTCCCGGTTCTGACGTGTGTTCCAGCAGCGTCACGCACGCATCGTCGGCAAGGAGCGCCTAATTCCGTCCCTCGCTGCCGCCGATATCCGCCATCGTCGGCTCGGATGGCTTCACGCCGGTGGCGCGGTTGATGAACACCGTGACCACCCAGAGCGCGACGCCGATGGCGAGAAGGACGCCGGCGATCCTGTATTGCGCCGGATCGCGCCCAGTCCATGGTCCAACGAGAAACGCGCAGGTCAGTGCGCCCAGCACCGGCACGACGGTCGGCGTGCGGAAATGCTTGTGTGCGACCCTGTCCTTGCGCAGCACCAGCACGGCGACATTGACCACGGTGAACACGCAGAGCAGCAGCAAGGCCGTGGTGCCGCCCAGCGCCGGGATTTCGCCGACAAAAGTGATGAGCGCGAAAGCCAGCAGCGTCGTGAAACCGATCGCGACGTAAGGCGTATGGCGTGTGGGATGGACCTTACCAAGCACCGCCGGCAACACATGCTCGCGGCTCATGCCGTAAACCAGCCGGCTCGCCATCAGCATGTTGATCAGCGCGGTGTTGGCCACCGCAAACATGGTGATGAAGCCGAAGATCCAGATCGGGAAATTCGGCGCGCCGGCCGCCACCACCTTCAGCAGCGGTGTCTCGCCCTGGCTGAGCTCGGCCGGCGGTACCAGCGTCACTGCGGATATCGACACCAGGACGTAAATGGCGGCCGTGAACAACAGGCCGATCAGCAGCATTTTCGGAAAGGTGTTGACCGGGTCCTTGGTCTCTTCCGCCATGTTCACGGAATCCTCGAACCCGACCATGGCGAAGAAGGCCAGTGTGGTCGCTGCAATCACCGGCCACACGAAGCTCGTGTCTGCCGACGTCTTGAATTCAAGGGCACGCGACACGTCGCCCTGGCCAAATCCGATCGCCCATAGCCCAATGACGATGATGATGAGGAGCCCCGTCAGTTCGACGCAGGTCAGAATCACGTTGGTCACCAGGCTTTCGCCGACGCCGCGGAGGTTGATCGCGGCGACGATCGCCATGAAGGCGAGCCCGAGCAGCGTAATTCCGATCGTGCCGGACAGATTGAGCCCGAATGCCTGCGAGAAATTGGCGGAGAAGGCGCGCGACGCCGTCGAAGCGGACGTGATGCCCGAGCACATGACGGCGAACGCGACGATGAAGGTCAGGAAATGGATACCGAACGCACGATGGGTATAGAGCGCCGCGCCGGCGGCCCGCGGATATTTGGTGACAAGCTCCAGATAGGAGAAGGCCGTCATGAGCGCGACGACGAAGGCGATCAGGAAGGGTAGCCACACCGCGCCGCCGACCTGCCTGGCCACCTGCCCGGTCAGCGCATAGATGCCGGTGCCGAGGATATCGCCGACGATGAAGAGCAGCAGCAGCCAGGGCCCCATCACCCGTTTCAGTTTCGGCTGCTCCGGCGCAGCGGCCTGCTTCACCTGCGAATCGGCAACTGCGATCATGCGAAGGCGTCCTTTCGCGACTGTGGGCCAGCGTGAAGATTATCGCCTGCCGTTCCGTAAACAACGCATTTCCCGCCCTTTGTTCCCTTGAACGGCCTCAACGCCGCCAATAGATCGCGGGCATCGCCATCCTGAAAGTAGCCCCCATGTCCATCTCCCTGTATCAGGCGTCCGTCCCGGTCTTCGTTCGCGGGCTCACCACCATGTCCAAAGTGCTGCGCAAGGGCGAAGAGCATGCAAAGGCTGCCGGTGCCGACCCGGCATCGCTGGTGGAGGCGCGGCTCGCGCCCGATAT
>JAEYVN010000445.1 GCA_023431725.1 Pseudomonadota bacterium | reverse complement strand
TCACGCACCTTGTTGACGCAATCGAAGAAGACGGGCGTGCGCATCATGTCGAGATAGCGCGGTCGGGGCAGGGGGATATCGACGATTGACGTGATGCGCCCTGGCCGCGCGCTCATGACAAAAACCTGGTCCGACATGAAGACGGCTTCGGCGATCGAATGTGTGACCAGCAACGCGGTGGTGCCAGATTCGGCCCAGATGCGGAGAAGTTCGAGATTCATGCGTTGCCGGGTGATTTCGTCGAGTGCGCCGAACGGCTCGTCGAGCAGCAGCACATCCGGCTTCAACACGAGTGCGCGGGCAATCGCCGCGCGCTGCTGCATGCCGCCGGATAATTCGTGTGGCAGCGAATTTTCGAACCCCTTCAGTCCGACAAGCTCGATCAATTCCTGCGACGACATGCCGGAACGGCGCGAGCTCTTGCGACCGACGACATCGAGCGGCAATTCGACATTCTGCTTGACCGTACGCCAGGGCAACAAAGTGGGGCTCTGGAAGACGAAACCAAGCGAGTGATCGAGACGCGCCGCGCGCGGCGTGTCGTCATCCAGCGTCACGGTGCCGGCGAAGGGCTGCATCACATCGGCCACCAGCCGCAGCAAGGTGGACTTGCCGCAGCCGCTGGGACCGATGATCGACGCGAACGTCCCCGCAGGGATGCGCATGTCGACTTTGTCGAGAGCGATGGTCGGTTCTCCACGGCCATAGAAGACCATGGAGATCTGATTGACGTTGATATTGCGTGACATAACCGTCCCGGCGTTTGGCGATGTCAGCTCTTGTGCGCGGCTTCGATGAAGCTCGCGTCGCACAGCTCGGCGGCGGTCATCTTGCCCTTCACGAGATCGGCCTTGCGGTAGACCTCGATGATCTTGTCGAACAGCGGAACATCAAGCGCGAGCAGGCCTTTGGTCGCAGCGGCGCCGCTCTCGATGAACGGCTTGCTGGCCTTGATCTCGGTGGTCTGGGCTTTCAGGTCGAGGCCCGGATTGCCGTATTTCTCGACCATCAGCTTTGCCGTAGCGTCCGGATTGTCGAGCGCCCAGCGCCAGGATTCGATCGATGCCTTCAGGAAGCGGACGACAGCATCACGGTTGGCCTTGAGATAGTCTTCACGGGCATAAATGGTGCCGGTCGTTTCCGGAATGCCGAGCTCATGCACATTGAGTGCGACGATCTCGATACCCTTGCTTTCCAGCATTACGCCCTGATTGGTGACGTAGCCGGCGTAGGCATCGATCTGGCCACTGACGAGAGCTGACGGATCCGGCGACGATGGCACCAGATTGACCGATTTCGGATCGAGGCCGGCGTCACGCAGCAGATTGAGCACCAGTGGACGGCCTGATGTTGCGACCGCAATCGTCTTGCCCTGCAATTCCTTGACCGAGTTGATCGGTTTCGACTTCAGGCTCAGCACAGCGTAAGGGCTGGTCTGGAAAACAGTGGCGATGATCTTGATCGGAATGCCCTTGTCGCGTGCGACGAGCAGCGAACCGATCGGACGATCGCCGAGCGCCGATTGGCCGCTCGCGACGTTGGCAACCGGATCGACATTCGGTCCACCGGAATTGAAGGTCGGGTCGATACCGTGCTTCTTGTAGAAGCCATTCTCGATGCCGGCGAAATAGCCGCCATACTGGATGCTCTTGATCCACGAGAGCTGGAACGGGAGCGGTGTCGCAGCTTGTGCGAAGGCGTCGCCGAGACCGGCGAGGGGAGCGCCGGCGGTCATCGCGCCGAAGGCTGCGACGGAGGCGCCGCCCTGCAAAAGAAGCCGCCGCGTAGGGTTAAACTTCGAACTCATCGCCTGTCTCCCGAAAGCTGCAAAACAAGCCATCCGGGTTTGCAAGCGTTGTGCCAGTTCAGTCCGACACAGCGGAAAGCTTTGCCAGTCCTTTTTGTCCCAGCATATTGACCATCTGTGCCGTGCTCTCCTCGATGTGAGCCCCAAGAAGCTCCTGCGCGCGCGCCACCTTCTTGGATAATACGGCGTCAACGATATCGACGTGCTTCGATTTCAACGTGGGATGACGCCGGCTCGCGAGCACGGCGATCCGGCGATAGCGGTCGAAATGATCGTATAAAGCCATGCAGAAGCCGAGCAGGCGCGGCTGACCGCAGGCGGCTATCAATGCGAGATGATAGCCGCGGTGGAGATTCTCCCAGGTCTCGTCGATCAATTGCTCTGCACGGCGCGGATTTTTCGTAAGACGATGATGGGCCGCGAGAATTGCGCCTTCCCACTCGGTGCCACCGCGCTCCATGGCAAATTTAAGCGCGAGTGTTTCGAGTTGCACACGCGTTTGCGTGACATCGCGAAGATCATCGGCGGATGCAGGAGCGACGCAAAAGCCGCGCTGGCCTTCCTGGATGACCAGGCCTCGCCCTGTCAGCCCCGCCAGCGCCTCGCGCAGCGGACTCATGCTGACCTGATAGGCGTCGCAGAGCGCCTGCAGCCGTAGCCGGGTGCCAGGCGCGATCTTGCCGGTCAGGATGTCGGCTGCAAGCAGAGCCTGGACTGATTGAGCGAATGTGCGTGATTGATCCATTTAATTGTCGATCCCGGAGTTTGCCTCACGGCTGTGCACGGCATTGTGCAAAGTGCATAAATTTGTGCAGTCTGAAGAAATTTCGAAATTTCTGATTTTGGCCTAGGGTACGGCTTCCTCGACCTGCTTTGCCCAGTTCTGCAACGCGGC
Organism: Pseudomonadota bacterium; assembly: GCA_023431725.1. Classification (GTDB taxonomy): domain Bacteria; phylum Pseudomonadota; class Alphaproteobacteria; order Rhizobiales; family Xanthobacteraceae; genus Pseudorhodoplanes. The sequence goes on along the minus strand of JAEYVN010000445.1, from coordinate 705 downwards.
GTTGCGGCCACGCAGATGGCGCACCAGGTCGCGCGCTTCGTTCAGGATGGGCTCGGGGTCGAAGGCGACGATCCGGCCCTGTTCGACCATCACCTTGCCACCGGCGATGACGGTATCGACCGTCGAACCGCTGCCGCCGAACACAAGCTGGCTCAACGGATCGTTCATCGGCGTCCAGAATGGCGCCTCGAGATCGTGAAGCACAAGGTCGGCGGGTGCGCCGGGCTCAAGCGTACCAAGTCCTTTCACGCGAAGGGCTTTCGCGCCGGCCGTTGTCGCCATGGCGAAGGCGTCAGCGGCGCTCGGCCAATGCGCTCGCACCTTTTCGAAGGGACGCTGCAGCATGATGGCAAAGCGCATCACCTCGTGCATATCCAGATTGTCGTTGGTGGATGCGCCGTCAGTGCCCAGCGCCACCGTCATTCCCGCCTTCAGCATGCGTGAGATGGGCGCGATACCGGCGCCGATCTTGAGATTGCTTTCCGGATTGTGGACGGCAATTGCGCCGCGCCCGGCCATCAATTCGATGTCGTCATCATCGATCCAGATCGTATGGGCGCAGGATAGGCGATCATTGAGAAAGCCAAGACGATCAAGGTGTTTCACCATCGTCACCCCGTGCCGGGTGACCGCCAATTGCTTCTGAATCTGCGTTTCCAAGAGGTGCGTATGCAGCGACGTATCGTAGTGTTCGGCCATTTCGGT
>JAEYVN010000413.1 GCA_023431725.1 Pseudomonadota bacterium | reverse complement strand
GAATGGAACTGAAGCTGTCCGGAAAAACCGCCTTCGTCACAGGCGGCAGCGAAGGCATCGGTAAAGGCATCGCACTGGCCCTTGCCAAGGAAGGCGTTGATGTCGCGATCTGCGCGCGCCGCAAGGAGCCGCTCGAAGCGGCGGCGAAGGAAATTTCCGACGCAACCGGACGCAAGATCGTTCCGATCACGGCCGACCTGCGCAACAACGACGACGCCAAAAGCTTCATCGAGCAGGCGTACAAGGCGCTCGGCAGCGCCGACATCATGATCAACAATGCCGGCTCCGCAGCCGGCGGCGTGATCGAGCATCTGACCGAGGATGAGTGGGAAAAGGGCATGCAGCTCAAGTTCATGGGCTATGTGCGCTGCCTGCGCTACGTGCTGCCGATCATGGTCAAACAGGGCGGCGGACGCGTCGTGAACCTGATCGGCAATGACGGCGTCAAGCCGTCCTATTGGGAGATTTGTCCGGGCGCCGCGAATGCGGCGGGCCAGAACCTGACGATGTCGCTCGCCGGGCAATACGGCAAGCACGGCATCAGCTTCTGCGCGGTCAATCCGGGGCCGGTGCGCACCGAACGCTGGGCCGGCCTCGTCAAGGCGATGTCGCGCGACATGAACCTGTCCTATGAAGAGGCCGACCAGCTTGCGCCGTCATCGATTCCAATGGGCCGCATTGCTGAAGTCGAGGAGGTCGCCAATCTCGTGGTGATGCTCGCCTCGCCGCTGATGCACATGGTCAACGGCACCATGATCGAGATCGACGGCGGTCAGGAAAAATCGCTGATGGATCGTCTGCGCGACAAGCGGTGATGGTGAGGATGGCGATGCCGGCGTCTTATGCGTGCCGATGATCAGCCTGCCGATTTTGGTGGCATCGCAAACAGGGGTGTGCGCGTCTGACCGTCACATGCGCACAGCTTTGCCTTGACAAGGCAAATCACCGGCCAGATTATTTGTATGCAAATAAATTCGCGCTGAAAGGCACGAGTTGCCGTGATGTTGATGGCATGCTGTAACGCCTCGCAATGCCTGCGTCCCCAAAGCACGTCACCGGATTTTTGCCGGTCAAGCCTTCGACATTGTTGGCCTTGTTAATGTCTTTCGGTATCGCTCGGCGACTATTCGTTCGTGGATCATGGAGTTTGATCATGTCGAGACGTTCATTGTTTGCGGCCGTTACCGCCTCCCTGGCGATCGGGCTTGCAAGCCCCGCGCTGGCCCAGAACACGATCAAGATCGGTGAACTGAACAGCTACAAGTCGCAGCCGGCCTTCCTCGATCCCTACAAGAAGGGTTGGGAAATGGCGGTGGAGGAGATCAACGCCAAGGGCGGCCTGCTCGGCAAGAAGCTCGAGGTGGTCTCGCGCGACGACGGCGCCAATCCCGGCGACGCCGTCCGTGTCGCCGAAGAGCTGATCACCCGCGAAGGCGTCAACATCATCACCGGCACCTTCCTGTCGCACATCGGTCTTGCGGTGACCGAATTCGCCGGCAAGAAGCAGGTGTTCTTCCTTGCCGCCGAACCGCTGACCGACAAGATCACCTGGTCGAACGGCAACCGCTACACCTTCCGCCTGCGCGCCTCGACCTACATGCAGGTGGCGATGCTGATGCCGGATGCGATCGCCGCCAAGAAAAAGCGCTGGGCGCTGGTCTATCCCAATTTCGAATATGGCCAGGCCGCTGCGGCGACGTTCAAGGAGATGCTGAAGAAAGCGCAGCCGGACGTCGAGTTCGTCACCGAACAGGCGCCGCCGCTCGGCAAGGTCGATGCCGGCGCCGTGGTGCAGGCCGTCGATGACGCCAAGCCCGACGCGATCTTCAACGTCCTGTTCGGTCCCGACCTCTCGAAGTTCGTCCGCGAGGGCAACACCCGCGACGTCTTCAAGAACCGCATGGTCGTCAGCCTGTTGTCCGGCGAGCCGGAATATCTCGATCCGCTCAAGGATGAGGCGCCGGTCGGCTGGGTCGTAACCGGCTATCCCTGGAGCGAGATCACCACGCCGGACCACAAGGCGTTCGTCGATGCCTACCGCAAGCGCTGGAACGATTATCCGCGTCTCGGCTCGATCGTCGGCTATGCGACGATGCATTCGCTGGCCGAAGGCATCAAGAAGGCCGGCTCGACCGACACGGAAAAGATGATCGCGGCCTTCCGCGGCCTGAAGGTCGACAGCCCGTTCGGCCCGTTCGAATATCGGGACAGCGACCACCAGGCCACCATGGGCGCCTATGTCGGCAAGATCGCATTGAAGAATGGCACCGGCACCATGTCCGACTTCAAATACGTCGATGGCAAGGACGTGCTGCCCGGGCCGGAAGAGGTGAAGAAGCTGCGCCCCGCTGCGCGATAGTGTTATCGTCTGCAAGCCCCCGGCGCATGACGCCGGGCGGCTTGCTCCGCTCTCCCGCAACGTCGGTTCTCCGGATCGCCCGCAAAATCGCTCATGTCACCTGAGGTCATCTTTGTCTGGGCGCTGAACGGTCTCGCCTCCGCGTCGGGATTGTTTTTCATTGCCGCCGGCCTGTCGCTCATCTTCGGCGTCACGCGCATTATCAATATCGCGCATGGCTCCCTCTACATGCTCGGCATCTATCTCGCCTATACCTTTGCGACGAAGATCGGCGGAGGTTTGGGCTTCTGGGGCGGCATCGTCGCAGCCGCCATCATCGTCGCCCTGATCGGCGCATTGATCGAAATTTTGCTGCTTCGCCGGATCTATCGGGCGCCGGAGCTGTTCCAGCTGCTTGCGACCTTTGCGCTTGTCCTGGTCATCAATGATCTGACGCTCTGGATCTGGGGCCCGGAAGATCTTTTCGGCCCGCGCGCGCCCGGCCTGCGTGGCGCCGTCGAGATTTTCGGCCGCCGTATCCCCAGCTATGACCTGTTCCTGATCGCGATGGGACCGGCGGTTCTCATTGTTCTCCACCTCACACTTGCCAAGACGCGTTTCGGCCGGCTGGTCCGGGCGGCGACGCAGGATCGCGAGATGGTCGGCGCGCTCGGCATCAATCAGGCCATTCTGTTCACGGCCGTCTTCGCACTGGGCGCATTTCTGGCCGGCCTCGGTGGCGCGCTGCAGGTGGCGCGTGAACCCGCCAACCTTCTGATCGACCTGAGCGTGATCGGCGATGCCTTCGTCGTCGTCGTGGTCGGCGGCATGGGCTCGATCACCGGCGCCTATCTTGCGGCGGTCCTCATTGCCGAGATCAAGGCCATCTGCATCGGCATCGGCGTCGTCCAGATCGGCGATTTCAGCATCAACTTCTCCAAACTGACTCTGGTGGCCGAATTCATCGTGATGGCGATCGTCCTGATCGTCCGCCCGCACGGCTTGCTCGGCCGCCCGCAAGGGGCGGTTCGCAGTTCGGGCGATGTTGAAGCGCCGATCCGTCCCGCGTCGAATGCCGTCAAGTTCATCGGCATTGTGGCTCTCGTTTTGCTGGCCAGTCTGCCGCTGCTCGCAAAGACGTCGCCGTACAGTATCGTGCTCGGAACCGATGTCTTGATCGCCATCATCTTCGCCACCAGTCTGCATTTCATCATGGGACCGGGCGGCATGCATTCCTTCGGTCACGCGGCTTATTTCGGCCTTGGCGCTTACGGCGCCGCCTTGCTGGTGAAATTCGCCGCCATGCCGATGCTTGGCGCCATTGCGCTCGCACCACTGGTGGCACTGGCCGGCGCATTGCTGTTCGGGTGGTTCGCCGTCCGACTGTCTGGCGTCTATCTCGCGATGCTGACCCTCGCATTCGCCCAGATTGTATGGTCCATCGTGTTCCAGTGGGAGAATGTCACCGGCGGCTCGAATGGTGTCGTCGGAATCTGGCCCTCGGCGCCGTTCAACACCTACGGGACCTATTATCTGCTGGCGTTGTGCTTTGCGGTTCTCAGCGTTCTGCTGCTGCGCCGATTCCTGTTTGCGCCGTTCGGCTATGCCATGCGGGCCGGCCGCGACTCCCCATTGCGCGCAGAAAGCATCGGCATCGATGTGAAGCGCGTTCACTGGCTCGGCTTCGGCATCGCCGGTGCCGTGTGCGGCATCGCCGGTGCTCTCTTCGCCTTCGCCAAGGGCTCGATCTCGCCGGAGACCATCGCGGTGAGCCGCTCGATCGACGGCCTCGTCATGGTACTTCTCGGCGGCATTCAGACCTTGACCGGCCCGATTGTCGGTGCGACGGCGTTGACGCTGCTGCAGGATACGATCATGCGTCAGGCGGAATATTGGCGTGCTCTGCTGGGCGGCATCATCCTGCTCCTGGTGCTGGTCTTCCCCGGCGGATTGGTTGGCGGCTTCACCAGGCTGATAAATGGCTGGAAGCCACGCGTATGAGCGTTCTTGTCGTCGATACCTTGTGCAAGTCGTTCGGCGGCGTTCACGCCGTCGATCATGTCAGTTTCGCCCTCGGCGAGAGCGAGTTTCTGGCACTGATCGGCCCGAACGGCGCCGGCAAATCGACCTGCTTCAACATGATCAACGGCCAATTTCCGCCGGACAGCGGCAAGGTCCTGCTCGACGGGCAGGACGTGACAGGCTTGTCGCCACGGCAGATCTGGCGGCGGGGCGTCGGACGAACATTCCAGATCGCCGCGACCTTCGGTTCGATGACGGTGGCCGAAAACGTCCAGATGGCCCTTCTCTCGCACGCAGACCGGATCTTTGCATTGTGGCGGCCGGCTGCGAGCTACCATCGTGACCGTGCGATGGAATTGCTGACACAGGTCGGCATGGCGGAGGCGGCCGACCGCCCTTGCCATGAGCTTGCCTATGGTGACGTCAAACGTGTCGAACTCGCCATCGCACTGGCCAACGAACCGCGCCTTCTGCTGATGGACGAGCCAACCGCAGGCATGGCGCCCGGCGAACGCAACAGGCTGATCGCGCTGGTCAAGGAACTGGTCGTCAAGCGCCGCATGTCGGTCCTGTTCACCGAACACTCGATGGATGTGGTCTTTTCATTCGCCGACCGCATCATCGTTCTGGCGCGCGGCAAGCTCATCGCCGATGGCGATGCAACCGCCATCCGGCAAAACCCGCAGGTCCAGGAGGTCTATTTCGGCACCGGCAAGACTTTCGAACGCAAGGCGGCGGCGAAACCATGAGCGCGAATTCCATGCTCACCGTGCAGGACCTGAACGCATGGTATGGCGGCGCCCGCATTCTCTATGACATGGCGCTGGATGTTGCTCCCGGTGAAGTCGTTGCCCTGATGGGACGGAACGGCGCGGGAAAATCGACAACGATGAAAGCCATCATGGGTCTGCTCGCCAAGCGTGCCGGCCATGTCGAATTCTGCGGTCGCGATATTTCGAAGCTGAAGCCGTTCGAGATCGCACGGCTGGGGCTCGGCTTCGTGCCGGAGGACCGGCGTATCTTCTCCGAACTGACGGTGATGGAAAATCTCGATATCGGCCGTCAGCCACCACGCGTGCTGCCCAGCGGGAGTCCTGCCCCGATCTGGACACCGGAGGTTCTGTTCAAACTCTTTCCAAATCTCGGCCAGATGCCCAACCGGCAAGGCAGCCACATGAGCGGCGGCGAACAGCAGATGCTGACTGTCGCTCGCACACTGATGGGTAATCCGCTCCTCGTGCTGCTCGA
>JAEYVN010000403.1 GCA_023431725.1 Pseudomonadota bacterium | reverse complement strand
GACCAGGCCGGCATTCTGGCCCGGCTGGTCGACCATTCCGCCCGGATCCCCCGCCCGGCCGATGCGCCCCGGATGGTGGCCGCGGCGATCCAGTCGATGTTCACCGACCGGCCAGGCCCGGCCGGTCTGGAATGCGGCATGGACGTCTGGGGCCGGGTCGAGCCGGTGGCCGGCATGGAGCCGCTGCCCGTCTTCCAACCTCCAATCGACGAGGATGCGGTGGCCGCCGCGGCCAAGCTGCTCGGCGCCGCCAAAAACCCGCTGATCGTCTGCGGCGGCGGGGCGCAGGACGCTTCGCCTGAGGTCACGGAACTCTCGGCCATGCTGCAGGCGCCGGTCGCCGGCTATCGCCGCGGCCGCGGCGTCCTCGACAGCCGGAACCCGCTCAGCATCACCTTGCCGCTCTGCCATGCGATGTGGCCGGAGGTGGATGTCGTCATCAGCGTCGGCTCGCGGCTGAAAGAGCAACTGACGGTGTGGGGCACGGACAAGAATCTGAAGGTCATCCGCATCGATGCTGATCCCGACGAGGTCGAACGCGCCTGCAAGCCGGACGTCGCATTGATCGGCGATGCCGCGCCGATCCTGCGCAGCCTGATCAAGGCCCTGCCCGCCCATAACGCCAAACGCGCATCGCGCAAGGAGGAGATGGAAGAGCGGCAGGCCAAGATGCGCAAGCGGCTCGACGTGCTGGTGCCGCAGATGGCCATCCTGGATGTGATCCGCGCCGAACTGCCGGAGGACGGCATCTTCGTCGATGAAGTCACACAGATCGGCTTTGCCGCGCGGCTCGCCATGCCGGTCTACAAGCCGCGCACCTTCATCTCGCCGGGCTATCAGGACAATCTCGGCTGGGGCTTTGCTACAGCGCTCGGCGTGCAGGACGCGCGGCGCGATGTGCCGGCGCTGTCGATCTCCGGTGACGGCGGCTTCCTCTACACCGCGAACGAACTCGCCTCCGCCGTCCGCCACAAGATTCCGCTGGTCACCGTCGTGTTCAACAACAATGCATACGGCAACGTGAAACTGATCCAGCAGGAATGGTATGGCGGGCGCACCATTGCGAGCGACCTGACCAATCCCGACTTCGTCAAATTCGCCGACAGCTTCGGTGCCGCTGCGGAACGCGTCGATACCCCCGATGCGCTCCGCGCCGCCTTGCGACGCGGCTTCAACCGCCGAACCGGACCGACACTGATCGAAATGCAGGTCGGACCGATGCCTTCACCCTGGGACTTCATCATGATGCCGCGCGTGCGCGGGTGACTTAGAGACATTATGGACCTGATTACAACGACAAGCGAACTTGCTGCAGCCTGCGAACGAATGGCGAAGTACCCCTTCGTCACAGTCGACACGGAATTCCTGCGTGAATCCACCTATTACCCGCAATTGTGCGTGGCACAGATCGCCAGCGCAGACGAAGCGGTCGTCGTCGACGCCCTCGCTGAAGGCATCGACCTCACGCCGTTCTTCGATCTGATGGCCAACGAGAATGTGGTGAAGGTCTTCCACGCCGCGCGTCAGGACATCGAAATCGTCTGGCACCGGGCCAACCTGATCCCGCATCCGGTGTTCGACACGCAGATCGCCGCCATGGTTCTCGGCTATGGCGATTCGGTTTCCTACGATCAGCTGGTGCAACGCATCACCGGCGATGCGCTCGACAAGTCGTCGCGCTTCACCGACTGGACGCGGCGGCCGCTGAGCAAGGCGCAGATCGAATATGCGATTTCGGATGTCACGCATCTGCGCGACGTCTATCGCAAGCTGAATGCCGATCTGGAGAAGCGCGGCCGTACCGAATGGCTGAGCGAGGAGATGGATATCCTCACCTCACCCGACACCTATCGCATGGACCCTGACAATGCCTGGCAGCGGCTGCGTACGCGCGTGCGCAAGCCGAAGGAACTCGCGGTGCTGATGGAAGTCGCAGCATGGCGCGAGCGCGAGGCAAAGGCGCGCGACGTGCCGCGCGGCCGCGTACTGAAGGACGATCTCGTCGCCGACATCGCCATCCAGGCACCGACCACCATCGAGCGTCTGTCCTCGCTGCGTTCGCTGCCGAAAGGATTTGAACGGTCGAAATGGGGCATGGAGATCCCCGACATCGTCAAGGCGGGCCTTGCCCGCGATCCGAAGACGCTCCCGACCATCGAGCGCAACAAGCCGGTGCAGAATGGATCAGCGATTGTCGAACTGCTGAAAGTGCTGCTGCGCATGACGGCGGAGAAACACGCCGTCGCCGCCAAGGTGATCGCTACGGTCGACGATCTCGAACGTCTGGCCGGCGACGACAATGCCGATGTTCCGGCATTGAAAGGCTGGCGGCGCGAACTGTTCGGCGAAAAGGCGCTGGCGCTGAAATCGGGCCGTCTTGCCCTGGCCATCGAGAAAGGCCGCGTGTCAGCCATCGACCGCGACTGACGACAACCGGAAGCGACAAGTCACAACATGTCCGATCATTCCTTGAAAGCGCCGATCGCCAAACGCGTGCCGCACAGTTTCACGCAGCACGGCGTGACGATCGAAGATCCCTATGCGTGGTTGCGCGATCCCGGCTACCCGAATGTCACGGATGCTGACGTGTTGGGCTATCTCAACGCGGAGAACGCCTATTTCGAAGAGCAGATGAAGCCGCATCAGGCGTTGATCGACACGATCTTCGCCGAGATGAAGGGACGCATCAAGGACGACGATTCCAGCGTGC
>JAEYVN010000394.1 GCA_023431725.1 Pseudomonadota bacterium | reverse complement strand
GCCGCGCCCGATGGCAGCAAGAACTTCGAGATCATCGCGGGCGAGCGGCGATGGCGTGCATCGCAACGCGCCGGTCTGCATGAAGTGCCGATCGTCGTTCTCGAGGTCACCGATGCTGAAGCCCTCGAACTCGCAATCATCGAAAACATCCAGCGTGCTGATCTCAATCCGCTGGAAGAAGCGGCGGGCTATCAGTCGCTCGCCAGTCAGTACAGCCACAGTCAGGACGATATCGCGACCATCGTCGGCAAGAGCCGCAGCCATGTCGCTAACACCTTGCGGCTGTTGAAGCTGCCGGATGCGGTGAAGCATTACATCAACGAAGGCAAACTGACGGCCGGTCATGCGCGCGCTCTGATCAACCAGAGCGATCCGGAAGCCGTCGCGCGCGAGATTGTCGAGAAAGGTCTCAACGTCCGTCAGGTCGAGAAGCTGCGGCAGGACGACGCCAAGGCGGCGAAGAAACCGAAGTCGAGCGCCAAGGCGCGCAAGGATGCGAATATCGCAGCTCTGGAAAAGCAATTGTCCGACGCGCTCGGACTCGTTGTCGAGATTACCGACAAGGGCCGCGCCGGCGGGTTGCTTGGCATCCGCTATCGCACGCTCGAACAACTCGACGATGTGATTGCCAAGCTGCAGCGATCCTAAACCGTCAGTTTTTTCGTCGTCATGGCCGGGCTTGTCCCGGCCATCCACGTCTTCGTCATAGAGACCCCTTAAGACGTGGATGCCCGGCTCAAGGCCGGGCATGACAGACACTAATTTCCCTTCCGTCTCGCCGCTGTCGCGAGCGACATCATCGCTCGCTGTGCGATCGCTTCAGCAAGAAGCGGCTGTCGTCGCGTTTCGAGAAGTGTATCGCCAAGCGATGTCATCGCATCGGTCAGCTTGGCCGTCGTCCACGCCCGCAGGGCCGTATCGATAGCCGGCTTGCGACGAAAGTGAATCGGCGGCTTTACGTTCTCGATGACACTGGTGGCGGACTGCCCTTCTTCGACGGCAATCCGCATGCGGTGAAGACTGGAGACGTGTCGCAACGCCGCTGAAACGATGGCGCCTGGCGCGGTGCCTTCTCCGCGCGCCTTGGCAAAGTGCGATTCGACGTCTGCAGGTTTTCCCGAAAAGGCGGCATCGATGACATTGTCGAGGGCGATGGCGGACGCATCGGCCACGATCGCCAGGACATCTTCGACGGTGATGCGATCGCGACCATGCACATAAAGCGCGAGCTTGCGCAATTCGTTGCGCGTCGCCTGCCGGTCTCCGCCGAGAAATGGCAACAATGCCATGCGTGCATCGGGCGCGATGGCGAGCTTGGCCTTTTTCAATTCGTCATCGATCACCTGCGCGATGTCGCGATCGCCATCCGTGTAGCAGCCGATCGCGGCGGCGTTCCTGGCTTTCTCGCAGAGCGTGCGGAGCGGAGCGGTCTTGCGAAGATCGCCGGCCTCAATGATGACGCGGCAATCGGGCGCCGTTGCTGCCAGCAAGCTTTCGACCGCGCCGGCGATGTTGCGACTGCCGGCCCTGATCCAGATCGCCCGCCGTCCGCCGAACATTGGAATGGTGTTGGCTTCCTCGACGAGGCGCAGCGGATTGCCGGACAATTCGTCGCCGTCCATCTTGATCAGCGAGAAGACGTCGGCCGGATTGTCGACCGAGATTTTTGCGAGCGCTTCGGCGCGTTCATGCACGAGACCGGAATCTGGTCCATAGATCAGGACGACCGGACGCGCCGGATCCGGCCGGGCGATGAAGGCGTCTGCATCTGACGATTTGACGGCTGTCATATCAGATATCGCCTGGGTGACGGCTGACCCGCCGCCCGAGCCCGAGCCTCGGGCTCATGCTTGACCGGGAACGATGTTTTTATCCGCCCGAAACAAAGTAGGACGCAAGCCGCGTCTTGATCTGTTCGGCGATGATGCTGGATGAGCGGTTTTGCGCATCGCGTTCGCCGCGCTGACGCGCATAGCGCTGCTGTTGGCCCGGAATGTCGTAGGACGCTCGGGATGACGCGCGCCCGGTCAAGACGATTTTGTTGGTCGCCAGTTCAATCAGACTGTAGGTGGCGTCGATCCCGTAGATTTCCATGTCAGGCCGGGCCGTCGTGGTGTCGACGATGATGCGCTGGTTACTGCCGCTGATGTTGATCTTCAATCGATAGGCGGGAGAGGCCGGTGCCGATCCGCCGGTGATGCCGAAAATCAGATGGTTGCGAATCTCATTACCGAGACGCGCTTCGGGCGTGCCATTGGGTGCGTCAATCTGCTGGACGTCCACACTGGCCAACGCCGACGTGACCGAGGTGTTGCCACCGACCCCGGAGGCGGTGCCGTAAAGAGGCTGGAAGCAGCCGGCCGTCAGACCGGCACTGGCCAAGGCCAGCCCCAGCGCCGCGATGCGTCCGATCCCCCGATTTCCCCTAGGCAACGACATTCACAATCCTTTGCGGGACAACGATGACCTTTTTGGGAGCCTTGCCATCCAGAGCCTTCTTTACCGCATC
>JAEYVN010000343.1 GCA_023431725.1 Pseudomonadota bacterium | reverse complement strand
ATGGATTTCGTAATTCGGCACAATGTGCATTTCAGCCAACTGCCCGCTTTTCGATTGACCCATTTATTATTATTCACCCGACGAGGGGCCCCATGAAAATCACGATTGCTATAGGTCCCTTCAATCCTGTGCCGACAGTATTGGGCGGCGCCGTTGAGCGTGTTCAGCAAACACTTGCCGAGGAATACGCAAGGCAGGGACACCTGGTCACGATCGTCTCACGTCAATATGAGACATTTCCGACCAAAGAGCATCGCAATGGCGTTTCCTATCTGCGGGTTCCCTCCTGGGATGCTCCGACATCGCGCTTCCTGTATCGCGCCTACGACTACGTCTACTCGAGACGGGTCGCACAAATTCTGCCGTCGTCCGACATCACGGTAACGAACAGCGTATTCCTGCCACTCGTTCTGCCAAAGGATCGCGCGGGTCATATTTATGTTCACGCGGCCCGCTTTCCGAAGCACCAGATGTCTTTCTATAGACGCGCCTCCCGCATCCAGACGGTTTCGTCGGTTGTCGCCGACGCCATCAAGCAGCAAAGCCCCAGCGTCCGAGACAGGGTCATTGCCATTCCCAATCCGCTGACTGGCCCTCTCGCCGTCCCCGCCGAGCCCGATCGTCAGTCCCGTCCACCGCACATCCTCTTTGTCGGTCGCCTCGCAAGAGAAAAAGGCGTCGGACTTCTCATTGAAGCATTTGCGCGGATGGCGACAAACGGCCTGAGCGCCTACGACTTGCACATCGTCGGCTCACATGAGGTTCGTCATCAGGGAGACGGTGCGGCTTATCTGGCGGAGCTCCAATCCCTCGCCAGCCCTGTAGCCAGGCGGGTCCATTTCCATGGCCCTATTTTCGATCCGGATATCCTGCGCAAGATCTACATGAATGCCGATATCTTTGTGTATCCGAGTGTTGCTGAAAGGGGAGAAACCTTCGGCCTCGCACCCCTTGAAGCCATGGCGGCCCGGTGCCGCGTCATCGTTTCCGCCCTTGATTGTTTCAAGGAATATACGGTGCCAAATGACAACGCTGTCATCTTCGATCATCGCAGCGATCCGGTAGACGCGTTGTCGAAGGCGATCCATTCACTCACGTCGCAGACTGATACAGAGCGCATGAGAACGTCTGCCAGCCGCACCGCAAGCGACTTTCAGGTCAAGACCATTGCGGATCGGTATATCGCCGATTTCAAAACCCTTTTGTCGTAACACCGATCTCACTGAGCAGCGGGCCGGTCGGACGCCACTTATCCATTGTCTCCCGACGCGCCCCGCAGCATGACGATATTTTCCAGGTCCCTCGGAGGATCCTCCTCCTTGGCCGCATGAGCGCGAGGGGCACTGCGCCGTCCTCTCACAATTTTCGGTGACTGGTAATAGGCCTCTCCGGACTCCGAACTGATCCATTCATAGGCATACCGATCGAATTTTATCGCCCGCCTCGGATCGATGAGGTTGAGCACAGCGCCGACCTTCTTGTTCTCGATCTGCAGTTGCTGGACTGCAGCCAGTGCCGTCGCGAGTGGCGTGCTGTTCCACTTGACGACATAGACGATGCAATCGGCGAAGCGTGCGATCACCGCAGCATCAATCACCGGACCCAGCGGCGGCGAGTCGATGATGATGTAATCGAATTTCTCGCTCAGGTCGGTCGCAACGTCTCTCATCCGTGGGGATTCCAGTATCCGCACCGGATCATCCACCTGGGTTCCGACCGGCATCACGTGGACACCGGTCCGCGCGTCATAGTGTATGACCGAGGAGAAATCGGATTGGCCAGTGACGAGTTCGGTCAGCCCCTCCCGCCGTCGCAACCGAAAGTATTCCGTCGTGGACGCGCGCCGCATATCGGCATCGATCAGGACGACCTGATAGCCAGCCTCGGCCGCAGACGTCGCAAGGCACATGGCCGTCGAAGATTTTCCCTCACCGGACACAGCCGATGTCACCTGGATCACTTTCGAGTATCCGGGCGGAATAGCGAGCTGGATATTGCCCCTCAGCTTCTTGATCGATTCACTGAACTCGGTGAACGGAGCGGCGAGCAGCAATCCGACCGGATCAATCCGCGATCTGAACCGCTTGTAATAGCCGCCCTTGCTCTCAAAGACCTTGTCCGAGATCGCATCGCTGCGCCGCCGGATTTTCGCATTGAACCTGTCTGCCATCCGCTGATCCCGCGGCGTGATCTGCCGTACCAAAGACCAGACGGGCAGTCCCAGCAACATTGTCACCTGATGCGGCGTACTGAATCCCTGTGCCCTGGCTTCCATTGCCAGAGCCATTCCAAGGGCAAGCACGATGCCGCCAAAAGACGCCAAAGCAAGAACCAACGAATCCCGCGGTTCGCTGGCATTCAACGGCGGCACCGCCGGCGTGATCAAACGAACGGAGCGCTGCCCCATGGGGGCACTCGTCGAAACGCGGTCGGCGATATAAACGTTTGCAAGCGCATTAGCGAGACGCGCCGATTTCTCCGGGTCCTTGGTCGTTACCGACACACCAACGACGTATGACTTCCCCACGCGATCGACATGCGTGGCGCCTCGCAGCGCAAGGATTGCCGTCGTCTTTGGATTTTTCGGCTCGATCTCGCCGCCGAATAGCCGGTGCCGCAGACGCTGAAAATGGCTGTATCTGACCGAAAGGAATTCCGGATCCTTTGTTAAAGCTTCGTCATCGACGACCTTGGTCAGTACGGCCGTTGACTGCAACAGATTCACCTGGCTCTCCAGCGCCGCCGGATCGAGCGTTGCATCTGAGAGATTGCTTTCGGCGCCGATTGTGCGCTCGCGTGATGAGCTGAATAAAATTTGCGCGGTTGCGGTATACCGCGGCGTAGCGGCCGCCAGATAGGCAACCGCAAGCCCCAGGCAAATAACAACGCACCCCAAGCCAAGACGCCAGTGCCGCAGCAGAAAGAGGACGACGTCTTGAATTTCCAACTGGTTACGCTGACCGCTGCCCTGTCCGTGATGAAACTCGCCGGAAACACTCGCCATTGCATCCTTCCGGGTGATGGACTTTCCGCGAAATCAATCGTTTTCTTTCAATATACGGCCGACAAACCTAACAATCAAAACGCGATTTAGTTACGTGCCCCCCAGCGGTCGACGTCATTCCTACGGATCGACTTTCACCAGTTGACTTGCTCGCGCAACGAGCAAATTCTTCCGCTGAAGGCTTGAGGGATTATTGCGTGATAAACGTCGCATATTTCTGGGCCCAATGGACTGGCTACATGGCCGCGACGGTATCGGCCATTCAGCAACATCGCTGCTGCAACGTCAAAGTGATGATGCCCTATCCAAGCGCTTTGAACTATGGAACCAGCAGGCCATTTGACATTAGTCAAGTTTCCCCGCCCGGAATTGACCTGAAGTATACGAAAGAGCTGACCTACGACATTGTGCGCGCATTCGTAGACGAGTTCAGACCCGACATCGTCGTCTGTTCGGGATGGAATTTCCCGCCCTATATGCGCGTTCTGCGCGAAGACAAGGGCCGCTTCATGCGCGCATTGAGCATGGACAATCAGTGGCTCAGAAAGCCTAAACAATTCGCGGGCATTGCCGCCACGCGGTGGATGCTGCATCCGTGTTTCGATGTCGTGTTTGCCTCGGGCGCGCGGCAGCGGCGGTTCGCCGAAATGCTAGGCTTCGAAGGCCCTGCGATCTACGAAGGATACCTCGCCTG
>JAEYVN010000332.1 GCA_023431725.1 Pseudomonadota bacterium | reverse complement strand
GCGAAGCCGGCATTGTTCACCAGCATGGTGATTGCGGGGTCGTCGCGCAGGATCGCTTCCACCCGCAGCAGATCGTCCTTCTTGCCGAGGTCGGCGATCACTGTCTGCGCGCTGCGCCCTGTTTCGGCCATCACCTTGTCGGCCACCGCGCGCAACCGTTGTTCGGTGCGGGCGACGAGAATGAGGTCATAGCCGCGGCGGGCAAGCCGATCGGCATAGACTGCGCCGATGCCGGAGGAGGCACCGGTGATGAGGGCAGTCCCCTTCGAGGCAGTTTCCTTTGACGCATCAGCGGTCATGTCGTTGTCTCCTTCGATAATTACAGGTATATGCAACCAACTACAGGCATATGCATGTTACTGGCCGTCGGACAAGTCATGCGAAAGGATGAAACCAATGCGCCGCCAGGCGGTGGCTAAGGAGAAAAAGCAGGACATGACGCTGTCAGACCTCGACCCGGGTGTGTGTAACAATGCCGTGTTGCGACAGGCGGCGCGCCAGCTGGGGCAGCTTTACGAAGACATCATCAGCCCGAGCGGATTGCGGGCGACCCAATTCGGGCTGCTGTCGTACGTGGTGGCGCTGGATCAGCCGACGATGGCGCGACTGGCCGAAGCTTTGGTGATGGATCTGTCGGCGCTGGGCCATACGCTGAAGCCGCTGATGCGCGATGGCCTCGTTGAGACCTTTCCCGACGACCGCGACAAGCGCGCAAAGCGCGTCAGGCTGACGGCGGCCGGCGAGCGAAAGGTGAAGGCGGCGAGGGCGTTATGGACGAAAGCGCAAGGGCGCTTTGAGGCGACGTTCGGCAAGAAGAAAGCCGCCGAGCTGCGCAAGACGCTGAGCTTTCTGGCCTCGGACGAGTTCGCCAGGGCCTTTGTTGCGGTGGAACCGTCTGCAACGAAATAGCCGGGGTGAATCCTAAGCTCACTTTTTGGCTGTTCCGGGCTCCGCCATCTTCGAATGCCGTCTCGCCAGGGTTTCGGCCGGCATGACATGCGCAGCTGCGACCTCCAGTTTGTTCTGCAGGCCGCTGACAATGCCGCCGTCGCCATTCATCATCGCCTTGAAGCTATCCTTGGCGACTTTGGCGGCGTCGGCCTTGTCATCGGTGGCGGACTTTCGTGTCCATCATGTCGGCGCGGCGGAAGAAGTCCGTCTCGGTCGGGCCCGGCATCAGGCACGTCACGGTCACGCCTGAATCCTTCAGTTCCTCGCGGAGGGCGTAGGAGAAGGAATCCAGGAACGCCTTGGTGCCGTTGTAAACCGCCTGGTACGAACCGGGAATGAAGCCCGCGATCGAGCCCGTGATGAGGATGCGGCCGTCGCCTCGATCGCGCATGTCACGTCCGGTCTTGTGGATCAGATAGACCGTGCCCGTAACGTTGGTGTCGATGACACAGCGGATGTCGCCGATGTCCTGATCGAGAAACGCTCGGCCGAGACCGCGGCCGGCATTGGCGAGCAGGGCGTGAACCGTGCGTCCGGCGATTTTGTCGTACAAGCGATCGACACCCTCCATCGTGGCAAGATCGGCTTGCACGGTTTCGACGCGGGCGCCGTCGCCACGGGCAAGCTCGGCTGCATCCTCTATCTGCGGCTCGTTGGCGGCGATGATGAGATCGAAATTGTTTCGCGCGCATTCCCTTGCGAGTTCGAGTCCTATGCCGGTAGATGCGCCGGTCACCACCGCAAGCTTCTTGACGCTGTCAAGCATGAGCGGTCTCCCTGACCTTGATCGCTTCCTTTTCGGTCATGCCCGGCTTCAGGACCACCTTGATGCAGCCGTCCTTCTTGTCACGGAATGTCTGATAGAGGTCGGGGCCTTTTTCGAGTGGGGCGACATGGGTGATCACGAACGACGGATCGATCTTGCCCTCTTCAACAAGTCGCAGGAGTTTCGGCAGATAGCGCTGAACCGGCGTCTGGGCCATGCGGAAGGTGAGGCCGCGATTGATGGCCGAGCCCATCGGAATCTTATCGAGGAAGCCGCCATAGACGCCGATGACCGAGACCACGCCAAAGTTGCGGCAGCAATGGATCGCCTGGCGCAGCACGTGCGGACGATCGGTGCCCATGAAGGTCGCGACCTTGATGCGGTCCCAGCGGGAATCGAGGCTGGCGGAAGGATCCGCTTCCGTTCCGACCGCGTCGATGCACGCATCGGCGCCGCGGCCTTTGGTCTTCTCCATGATCCGGTCGTAGACGTCCTCTTCCATGAAATCGATCGTTTCGGCGCCGGCCTGGCGCGCCAAAGCCAGGCGCTCCGGCACGGTGTCGATGGCGATCACCCGTTCGGCGCCGAGCAGAAACGCACTGCGGATCGCGAATTGTCCGACCGGGCCGCAGCCCCAGATCGCGACGGTTTCACCGCCTTTCAGGTCGCAGAATTCCGCGCCCATGTATCCGGTCGGGAAAATGTCCGAGAGAAACAGGACCTGCTCGTCGCTGAGATGATCCGGCACCTTGATCGGACCGACATCGGCATAAGGGACGCGCAGGTATTCGGCCTGACCGCCGGCATAACCGCCGAGCAGGTGCGAATAGCCAAACAGGCCGCCGGGTGCATTGCCCCAGAGCTTTGCCGCCTTGTCGTGATCGGGATTGGTTCGCTCGCAGCCGGAGTAAAAGCCGTTGCGGCAGAAGAAGCATTCGCCGCAGGAAATCGTGAACGGAACGACGACGCGATCGCCGACCTTCAGCGCCTTGTTTTCCGATCCCACCTCGACGACCTCGCCCATATTCTCATGGCCGAGAACGTCGCCGTGTTTCATTTGCGGGATGATGCCGCCGTAGATGTGCAAGTCGGACCCGCAGATGGCGCAGCCGGTCACTTTGATGATGGCGTCGCGCGGATGCTCTATTTTAGGATCCGGGACTTCCTCGCAACGAATGTCCCCTTTGCCGTGCCACGCCAATGCTTTCATGAATTACTCCGATAAGGATCAAACGCAATGTCCCGGCGCGCGCGCCGGGACATTGATGCTACGTATTGTCAGGATTGACCGCCCTTGCGGCCTGCATCGGATGCGCGTTCGCGATCTTCAGCGAAGTTGCCGCTGCCGCCGCGCTGCTGGCCACCTTGCTGACCGCTATGGCCACCGGACTGTGACTGCTGGCGCTGCCGGCCGCCCTTTTTGCCGGCCTGGGAAGCGCGTTCGCGATCGTTTGCGAAGCTTCCGGATCCGCCTTGCTGTTTGGCCATGACTGGCCTCCTTGCGTTGCTGATAACCGACGCGGTGCGTGACCGGCGTCGCTGAACCAACAAACCTTTGCAAGGAAGGTTCGGCGCATCCGCAATTAAAAGCGTGCCCAGGCGGGGCAATGTTGCGCATTCAAAAATGATGCGCGCATCAATGCTGCGCGCATCTAAGCACCACGGCGGCGTTACGGCTGGAGAGACCGTGCGACAGCACCAGGCGCGGGACTGCTCTTCGAGGCCTTGTCATAGACTGCACGTGCTTCGGCGATGCTGGCGCCGTGCGCACGCGCCCAAGCGGCGACGCCAACGATCGGCTCTAGCAAGGTTTCGCCGAGCTCGGTGAGTTCATAGTCCACGCGTGGCGGCACCGTCGGATAGACCGTGCGCGTGACAAGACCATCGCGCTCGAGGCCACGCAGCGTTAGCGTCAGCATCCGTTGCGAGATGCCGCCGATTTCCCGGCGCAATTCGTTGAACCGCATCGGCCCGTTGCCAAGCATCGACACCACCAACATCGTCCATTTGTCGCCGATGCGCGACAGGATTTCGCTGATGGCCCCGCATTCCTCGGGCACATGGGTGTAACCGCGTGACAAAAGTGTGCCTCCTTGTGGCTCCGTCGAGCAGTCACTTAATCAGCCCCGGTTACAAAACAATACCACGATACATTCAAGCTTTTGAAATTGAGGTGCTGCCATGTCCAACCCGTCAAAACCCAAGGTCGCGGTCTTTGTGGGGAGCTCGCGTCCCGGTTCGATCAACCGCAAATTCGCCAGGGCGCTGATCAAACTCGGCTCTGCCAAGCTCGATCTCGAAGTGGCGGAGGTTGACGACCTGCCGTTCTTCGATCCCGAACGCGAAAATAACGTCCCGGCCTCTGTGCAACGTATGCAGGATGCTGTTTCGGCCGCCGATGCGGTCCTGTTCATAACGCCTGAATACAATCGTGGTGTGCCGGCCGTTCTCAAGAATGCGCTCGACTGGGGCACGCGTCCCTGGGGCACCAATGTGTGGGATGGCAAGCTTGCCAGCGTGACCGGCGCGTCGCCGGGCGTCATCGGCACGGCCGTTGCCCAGCATCAGATGCGCACCATGCTGACTGCCGTCGGCGCACTGGTGATGGGGCAGCCGGAGGTCTATCTCGCCTACAAGCCCGAGTTGATTGATGACGACGGCAACGTCACCGACGAGCAGACGGCAACTTTCCTGCAGGATTATCTCGACAAGTTCGCGCTGTTCGCCGGCCGCCTCTCGGGGCGTCACGCGCAACCACAGACACAGGCAGCCTGATCGGCAGATTGCGGAACCACCAGCGCGGGTTGAAAGCTCTTACGATCTTTTAACCGCACCATCCGGATTGCGTGGACATAAACACGTTCCCTCGGCATCACGGTGCGGGGATTACAACACCACAATTCCGGAATGCTTGGCCTTGTCGTCAGGCTCCACATGAATCGAGATCAAGGCGTCCTGAACCTCCGCCTTGATCGCGCGCTCAAGCCGGTCGCAGATATCGTGCGCCTCGGTGACACTCATTTGGCCTTTCACCACAAGGTGGAAGTCGACGAATGTCATGCGGCCGGCTTGGCGCGTGCGCAGATCATGCGCTTCGATCGCCCCATCGGCATTGGCGGCAATCACCGAGCGGATGCGTGACAGATCGGCATCCGGCAGCGCTTCGTCGAGCAGGCCGCCGACCGACTCCTTCATCAGGCGCCAGCCCGCCCACAGGATGTTGACCGCAACCAGCGCCGCAAGGATCGGATCGAGGACCGAAAGCCCGGTGAGGGCTGCAAGGGCGACTCCCGCCAGGACCCCGAAGGACGAAACGACGTCGGTGAACAGATGCCGCCCGTCGGCCACGAGCGCCGGCGATCGGTGCTTACGGCCCTGGCTGATGAGAATATAGCACCAGACCGCGTTGATGACCGATGCGCCGCCGTTGACCGCAAGGCCGAGCCACGGCGCGTCGACCATGCGCGGCGTATGATAGGCGAGCCATGCTTCGCGCAGGATCGCGATCGCGGCGATGACGATCAGAACGCCCTCGATGACCGCTGAGATGTACTCCGCCTTGTGATGACCATAGGGATGATTGGCATCGGCCGGCTGCGCCGCAAAATTGATGGCGAGCAGCGCTGCAATGGCGGTTGCGACATTGACGATGCTTTCGATCGCATCCGACAGCAGCGCAACGCTGCCCGTCAGATGATAGGCAACGTATTTCAACGCAAGAACGATGAGACCGACCGCAATGCTGCCGGCGGCAAGGGTCCGAACACGAGTCATGACAGGCCTAAAGTGGATGGCTGGGTCTAGGCCGCGTGCTGCAACGATGCAAGTGCTATGAATTCAACTGCAAATCATTCGCATTACCATGATCACGACGGTTGCGGCACGCGCGCTGCATTAATGCCGGCGCCGTCATGTGCGTTGGTTTCTTTTCCGTTGCCGCGCTCGCTGACACGCCGCCGTGCTGCAAGGGACGCCGTGTCATGTCGATATTGTTCCTCACGCACACGCGGCAATGCGTAGGGATGTTCGCGTTGCAGATAGTCGAGGATTTTTTCACGGATCTCGCAACGCAGGTCGAACACCTCCGGCGAGTTGCGACCGCTGGCGAGAATTCGCAATTCGATCGTGTTCGCCTTGGCTTCCGTCACTTGCAGGTTGATGACATTGCCATCCCACAATCGGGATTCACGGGCGATCCGATAGACGGCCTGCCGCACCTCGTCGACCGGGACCGTGTAGTCGACATAGACGAACACCGTGCCGATCAGCGAGGCGGTCTCGCGCGTCCAGTTCTGGAACGGCTTCTCCATGAAATAGGAGAGCGGCACGATCATACGCCGCCAGTCCCACAACTTGATGACGACATAGGTGGCCGTGATCTCCTCGATCCAGCCCCATTCGTTTTCGACGACGACGGCGTCGTCGATGCGGATCGGCTGGGTCATGGCAATCTGCATGCCGGCGATCAGGCTGGAGAGCAGGGGGCGTGCAGCAAAGCCGACAACGATGCCGGCGATGCCGGCGGAGGCGAACAGCGAGACGCCGAACTGCCGCACGACCTCGAAGGTCATCAGTCCGGATGCGGCCGTGATGATGATGATCAGCGTCTGCACCGCGCCTTTCAGGATCCGCACCTGCGTGACATGCTTGCGCGCCAGAAGGTTGTCCTCGATGTCGATGCGGAAGCGCAGCAGGTAGATGTCGGCCAGCATGTTGGCGCCGACGATGGCCAGCCAGCCGATCATCACGATGAAGCCGACCTGAAAGATGCGGCCGAGCGCGCCGGCCAACGCGTAATTGAGCGGTGCGTTGCGCGCAGCGATGGAGAGGGCGAGCAATATCAGCGCAAAGCGCAGCACACCTTTCGTCCGGCGCAGGAACGAGAACAGCAGCGGATGACGGACGGCGAACAGATGCCGGGTCAGCCGGACGATCACGGAGAACACCACCATCGCCGCGGCGACGGCAAAACCGAGCAGGCAGATGGTCGCGATTGGGGCCGGGATGGCCTCAAAGGCAGATTCGATCTGTACGGAGAGCGTCCAAAGAAGGTCCGACATGCCGTCCAGGGGTTGAAATCACAGCAAGAAATGGCTCTCTGGACTTCATCCCCGGTCGATGGCATGAAACCCGCGGTCATTTCCCAACGCGGCGCAACATGAAGAGTTTCCTGCTCAAGTTCTTCACCTGGTGGAACGGTCAGACGCTGAACACCCAGCTCTGGACCTGGCTCTACGGCGAGCACGTCGGAAACGACGAGGCCGGGAACCGGTATTATCGGACCAAGGGCGGCAAGATCGATCCGGTGCTGGGCTTCGAGCGGCGCTGGGTGATCTACAACGGCTACACCGAGCCCTCGACCATTCCGCCGGCCTGGCATGGCTGGATGCATCACATCGTCGACACGCCGCCGACGGAAGAGAAGTATCAGCCGCGTGCGTGGCAGAAGCCGCATCGGCCGAATATGACCGGCACCGCGGGCGCCTATCGTCCGACCGGTTCGACGCTGGCGCAGGGCCGGCGTCCCAAGGCGACCGGCGATTACAAGGCCTGGACGCCGGGCCGCTGACGGCGCGCCTGCCGGCCGTTGCGCTCTAAGCCGGCCGGGTGCGTGTCGATTGAAGTCCCGCTTCTCCGCTCGCGGCGTTGACCCGAAGGCTTGACCGATCCACCCATCCACACGGAACGCATGTCGCCAATTTCGGCGCTGTGACATCGATTTCAGACATTGCGGGCAGACCGACGGCGTCGTTTACGAGCTCGTTGCGAACCGCCGGTGCCTGACGAGCGGACGGGTGCCGCTGCCGCGCGCGCTATCCGTTTGCCGGTTCTGAGGGAACTTGGCGAGATCGGATTTTCTGCCCTAAGTTAGTTCGATACCCGATGTCTGCGAAGGAGAGTGCGATGGCGCCGCCCCGGAACCGGATGTTCGACCCCAACCAGTTTCTTCTCGGGACCTTCGCCTCGAACTGTTCGGGCGGCATGACGGTGACCAGGTTGCCGGAACGCTGGAACAGTTCGTGGGACAACAATCTCAAGCTCGCCACGCTGCTCGACGAGGCGGGAATTGATTTCATGCTGCCGATCGCGCGCTGGATCGGTTACGGCGGCGAGACGAATTTCCACGGCAGCGTGCTCGAAACGATGACCTGGGCGGCCGGCTTGCTGGCGCGGACGCGCGATATCACGGTCTTTGCGACGATCCACACCGCGGCCAATCATCCGGTTGTCGTCGCCAAACAGGTGGCGACGATTGATCAGATCAGCGGGGGGCGTGTCGGTCTGAACATCGTTGCGGGCTGGAATAAGCCGGAATACGAGGCGCTCGGTCTGAACCTGCCTGACGATCACGAGACCCGTTACGCCTACGCGCAGGAATGGTTCGATATCGTTCGGGCCTTGTGGACGCGCGATCAGGCGTTCGATTGGGATGGCAG
>JAEYVN010000235.1 GCA_023431725.1 Pseudomonadota bacterium | reverse complement strand
TGGCCGAACTGAGCGGACCAAGCCTGTCAGGACCAAGTCTTGAACCGAAATCCGGCAACGCCAAGCGCCTTGTCGTTTTTCTGCACGGCTATGGCGCCGACGGCAACGACCTGATCGACATCGGCCGTGCATGGCAGCCCATGCTGCCTGATACGGCCTTCGTATCCCCGCACGCACCGGAGCCGTGCGGACAGGCGCCGGTCGGCCGGCAATGGTTCGGCCTCACGTTTCGCGATCCGGACGAACGCTGGCTGGGCGTGAACAAGGCGGCACCGGTGCTGAACGATTTTCTCGACAAGGAACTGGCCCGCCGCCAGTTGGCGCCCAGCGACCTGGCGCTGGTCGGCTTCAGCCAGGGCACGATGATGTCGCTGCATGCCGGCCTGCGCCGCCCCACCCCGCCGGCGGCGATCGTCGGCTATTCCGGCATGTTCATCATGCCCAATGACGGCCCGCCGGAGACCGTGGAAGGCGAGATCGTATCGCGCCCGCCGGTGCTGCTGATCCATGGCGATGCCGATGAACTCATTCCCGTGCAGGCGCTGTTTCACTCCTCCTCGGCGCTGTCGGCGCTCGAAGTGCCGGTGGAATGGCACATTTCGTCGGGCGTCGGGCACGGGATCGACCAGGAGGGGCTGCGGCATGGCGGCGAATTCCTGGCGCGCCGATTCGGCCTCTGATCCGCATAAAAAATTGGTGGGCTGTCCGGCGGGACAGCCCAAATCCCGGTATTCCCTGCGATTTTACGCATATGCGGTAAGCGCCCGGGATAGCTTCACATTCTCGTCACGCTCTCCTATCATGACTGCGTCATCGCGGTGCTTGAAAGGAGCGCCATCGCTTGAACGTCCACGTTTCGCACGGCGGCTTTCCGGCTCTGGTGTTGAACGCCGACTTCCGCCCGTTGAGCTATTACCCGCTGTCGCTATGGTCCTGGCAGGACGCGATCAAGGCGGTGTTCCTCGAACGCGTCAATATTGTCGCCAATTACGACCACGCGGTCCGGTCGCCCAGCTTCGAGATGAAGCTTCCGAGCGTTGTCTCGCTCAAAACTTTCGTCAAACCGTCAGCCCATCCAGCATTCACGCGATTCAACGTATTCCTGCGTGACAAATTTGCCTGCCAGTATTGCGGCTCTGACGACGACCTGACGTTCGACCATTTGATCCCGCGCTCGCATGGCGGCCTGACCACATGGGGCAACGTTGTCGCCGCCTGTTCGCCCTGCAATCTGCGCAAGGGCAGCCTCACCATGGCGGAGGCGAACATGTATCCCTCGCAGATGCCGTTCCAGCCCACCGTGCAGCATCTGCACCGCAACGGCCGATTATTTCCACCCAACTATCTGCACGAAAGCTGGATGGATTATCTTTACTGGGACACGGAACTGGAGCCGTAAGGCGCGGGCATTTCTGTCGCGGGACTCTTAAGAGCTCGTGTTCAGTCGACAGGCCAACCCTAAACGCTTTAGCAGCGTAGGAATCTGTCGCTATCCATAGCGAACCCGGGTTGCGACAACCTTGGTGTCCCACTCTTCGCATTGAACCCGGTAATCCTTGGAAAAGCAGGTATTGCGAGAGCTTCAACTCCAGACTCAGAGACGAACTGTTGGCCGGTGAACGGTTCTCGACGCTGCACGAGGAGGCGCCGTCGACTTAGCGGCAGGCGTATGCCCGCGGACGGCGCGCAAGTTGCTACGGCAATCTCGTCGGCCACCGTTGGCCGATCCCCAAGCGTTAGTCTAACGAGAAAAGGCGCAGCGCGATTCCTCGACAGAACAGCTGGCTACCTGCTCGATCTTGCCTACTCAGCAGTTGAGCATCATGGCCAATAAGATACATTGTCAGCGCAAAACGTTGCAATGACTTGCGGGAATTTGACGTGGCCTCCCCGACGACAATGTTCGACAAGGTCTGGAACGCGCACGAAATCCTTCGCCGGGAAGACGGCGAAGCCCTCCTGTGGGTCGATCGTCATTTTCTCCATGAAGGCTCGTTCCATGCCTTTGCCCGTGTCGCCGAGCGCAACGCGAACGTCGCCCATCCGGATCTGACCTTCGGCTTTGCCGACCACTATGTGCCAACGCGTTCCTCGCGCATCGACATCGCCGACCCCGAAATTGCGAAAATGGAGCGGCAGCTCGAGCAGAATACCGAGCGGCACGGAATACGCCTGTTTGATCTCAACGACCCCCGACAGGGCATCGTCCACGTCGTCGGTCCGGAGCAGGGATTAACATTGCCAGGGCTGTTGATCGTGTGCGGCGACAGCCATACGTCGACCCATGGCGCATTGGGGTCTTATGCCTTTGGAATCGGGGCATCGGAAGTCGCTCATGTCCTGATGACCCAGACCGTCTGGCAGCGGAAACCGGCACGGATGAAGGTCGCGGTCAACGGTCGAACGGCGGCGGGGATCGCGGCCAAGGACATCATATTGTCGATCATTGCCCGGATCGGCGCAGACGGCGCAAACGGTCACGCTGTCGAATATATGGGGGACGCGATCCGCGCATTGTCGATCGAGGGGCGGCTGACACTCTGTAACATGTCGATCGAAGCCGGGGCTCGCTGCGGCATGGTGGCGCCAGACGACAAGACTTTCAGCTATCTTCACGGTCGCCCTTTCGCGCCGCAAGGCGCCGCGTTTGATGCCGCCGTCGAGTCCTGGTCGGCGCTGCCGAGCGACGATGGCGCTGAATTCGATCGGGAGGTGACTCTCAACGGCTCGGACATCGCGCCAATCGTAACCTGGGGCACAAGTCCGGAGGATGCATTGCCGATCGATGCTCACGTGCCGGACCCTTCGCGCGAGAGCGACGAGAACCGTGCGCGATATGTCCGCGACGCGCTGGACTACATGGGCATCGCACCCGGTGCGCGTCTCTCGGACATTGCTGTTGATCGTGTTTTCATCGGCTCATGCACCAATGCACGCATTGAAGACCTGCGCACCGCAGCAGCCGTTCTCGCCGGACGCACGAGCAAGGTCCCGGGGCTGATCTCCGCGGGATCATCTTTGGTCAAGCAGCAGGCGGAGCAAGAAGGGCTCGACCGGATCTTTCGTGACGCTGGCTTGTCCTGGGTTGAATCGGGATGCTCGATGTGCGTCGGCATCAATGGCGACATCGCCGCACCCGGGGAGCGCTGCGCATCGACCACAAATCGAAACTTCCGCGGCCGCCAGGGCCCCGGCGCCAGGACACATCTGATGTCACCGGCGATGGTCGCCGCAGCAGCAGTGACCGGACATCTTGCCGATGTCCGCCCGTTGCTTGCGGGTCGTCAGGTGTAGGGGCGAACGCATGGATCCTTTCAAGCGTCTGACTGCAACGGCCTGTCCGATCGGCGTTGCCAATATCAACACAGATCAGATTCTCCCGGCGCGCTTTCTCAAATGGCCCCGGTCGGCCGGTCTTGGACAGGTCCTGTTCAAGGACATGCGGTTCGACGGCGATAGCGAACGGCCCGACTTCCCGCTCCATCGACCGGTCTGGCGCGATGCAAAGGTTGTTGTCGCCGAACGTAATTTCGGTTGCGGCTCCTCGCGGGAGGCCGCCGTCTATGCGCTTTACGACTATGGTATCCGCTGTGTGATCGCGCCGTCTTTCGGCGATATCTTTGCTGGCAATGCCGTCCAGAACGGCTTGCTGACAGCGGCCGTGACCGAGGACGAGACGAATTCATTACTGTCTGCGCTTGAGCAACATCCAGAGCGACCAATGACTGTCGACCTGGAGGCGCAAACGATCGTCTTCGGCGATCTTCAACTATCGTTTTCAGTCGACCCGGTGGTGCGTATCCGGCTTCTCAATGGCTGGGATGACATCACGATGACGCAAAGTTACAGCGAGAAAATCACCGCGTTCCATACGCAGGATAAAGTGAAGCGGCCGTGGGCAATGGCACCCACACCGCATACCAGCTAGATCCCCTTAACTATGCCGCTTCGATCTCGCGGATCGTTTCGGCAACTGTCGTGATCGCGCAGACGGGACGAAGCGCATCGATCGCCGTGCGGTGTACGGCGGGTGAAAACGCAGCGCAGCCATCCTCCAGAACGCTGACCTCGATATCGCGGACATGCGCATCCCGCACCGTCGAGGCAACACCACCATTGGTCACGATGCCGCCGACAATCAGCCGCTCGATGCCGCATTTGCGCAGGCACCATTCCAGCCGTGTCTGATAGAATGCCGAATAGGCGATCTTCTCGACCGACAGGTCTGCTGGCTGCAATTCGTCGACGAGCTGATGGCCCCAGCTTCCCGGCGCAAAGTCGCCCTTTGTCAGGAACGGTCGCAGCGTCAGAAGATGCGGCGAGATCAACGGCTCCCCGTTCTTGGCCGGCACCAGCGTGAAGTGAGTGGAGACGACCCAGCCGCCGCGGGCGCGCAGTGCCTGTGCCAGCGGCTTCAGCCGTGCTGGAAGAGCCGCGATTTCAGGTGCGGATTGTTCGGCGCGGCCATAAGCGCCATCGGGATGGAGGAAGTCGTTCTGCAGATCGACAATGAGCAACGCGGTGCGATTCAGATCGGTCATGCTGCACGCTCGACGATGATATTGCCCAGACGATCGACACGCGCGACCAGATCCGGATCGATGACAGTGGTTGCGTCGGGTTGTTCGAGGACGGCGGGGCCAGGAACGATGGCGCCGACCGGAAGGTCAAGCCGTGCGTAGATCGCTGTTTCATGCCAGGCATTGCCGAACCAGACCGGCCGTGAGCCGATTCGCGCACGCTCCATCGACGCCTCGGGGCCAGGAGCCAGCGCGGCCAGATCGAAATGCGGACGCCGTCCGATTGTTGTCGTTCGCAAGTTGACGATGCGGATCCCCAGCCCCGGCAGCAGCCGGCTGAATGATTGCCGATAGGCTGCTTCAAAGCTTTGGCGGATGCCGTCGCGACTGACACCGGTGCTGCCATTCTCAATC
>JAEYVN010000155.1 GCA_023431725.1 Pseudomonadota bacterium | reverse complement strand
CATCCTGTCATCACCGGGGAAAAAAGACGGTCTTTATTGGCCGGCCGCCGCGGATGAACCACAAAGTCCGCTCGGTGAATCTTTCGCTCTGGCGACCATCCAGGGCTATCGCCCTGCCGAGGCGCGGCCCTATCACGCCTATTACTACAGGATCCTGACCGCGCAGGGCGCCAATGTGCGCGGCGGCGAGATGAGCTATCTCGTCTATGGCGATCTCATCGGCGGATTTGCGCTCGTAGCATACCCCGCTCAATACGGGAATTCCGGCGTGATGACCTTCCTCGTCAATCATTCCGGAGTTGTCTTGCAAAAGGATCTTGGTCCGAACACTGCGCGTATTGCCGAAAGGATGACGGCATTCAATCCTGATCTCACTTGGCGCAAGGTTCCGGAGAGCGAACTCTCTTTGAACTAGCCACAGATACACAGCGTCTGAAAATTGAGGAGTACAGATGAGGCGATGATTTCGCTGGTTGACGACCAGGCCGATGTTCTTGAAGCTACAGCGACGTTGCTGCGGTCGCTCGGTTACGTCGTGAAGACATTCGCGTCCGGTCAGGAATTTCTCGCATCGAATGATCTTGACGATACCGAGTGTGTCATTGCTGACGTCATGATGCCGGGGATTGATGGGTTTGAACTGCAGAGACGGATAGCCCGCCGCGGCCATCGTTTTCCGATCATCTTTCTGACAGCCATCTCAGGGGCACTGACAAAAGATAGTCTCATGTCCGGCGGGGCTTTCGATGTCCTGTCGAAACCCTGTTCGCAACAGCAATTGATCGACAGTCTCGAGGCGGCCTTGGTGCGTGGCCGCGCATTATCCACGACAAGAGGTCATCCGCAATCCTAGGCGCCATTGCTGGCCGGCAGGTCAAACTGAAAGACAGATCCGCCGGACGGCACCGAATAGACGCCGATATGACCGCCATGTGCCTCGACAATCGAACGACAGATAGAAAGCCCCATACCCATCCCTTTGTCCTTGGTCGTGTAGAGCGGCCGGAAAACCTGATCGATATCGCTGGTGGCGACGCCGGAGCCGCTATCCTGTATCGCAACGCAAACTCCCCCTGACGCCATTCGTGTCGAACGGATGCATAGTTTTTTGGACGGCGATTTCTCCATCGCTTCGATCGCGTTCAGAATAAGATTCAGGAGAACCTGCTGCAGCTGGACGCGATGTCCGCGGACGAGAGGAATTCCCTCGCCAAGCTGCGTCTCAAGCTCGATGGCTTGGCGCCGCAGGCTGAGCTGACCAATCGTCAGAACGGAGAGGATCACATCATTGATGTCGACAAGGTCCGGTTTATGATCGTCCCGCGTGAACATCGCGCGGACGCCGGAGATGATGTCGCCAGCCCGGTGGGCGGCGGCAACGATCCGCTCGAGCGAATTGCGCGTTTCGGGAATATTCGATCTCTCTGAAGAGAGCCAATTGATAGCGGCATACGCATTGCTGACGATGACAGTCAGCGGTTGCTTTATCTCGTGAGCGATTGAGGCCGACAGTTCGCCGGCGGCGGCCAGCCGATTGACATTCTGGAGTTCGGCCATGGCGCCGCGTGCGAAAATCTCGGCAAGGCGGCGTCGGCGGTGTTCGAAGAGTAGCCATCCAATGATTGCGCTTTGAAGGATGACTGCGAGGGCGATAGCGATGGAGTGGTAGCGATATTGCTCCCAGATTGTGGGGGTGCGGAAAAGAACACTGCTTCCCGCAGGAAGCCGCCTTTCAGGAATTCCCCAACGCTGCAATTCTCTCCAGTCGAATTTTGGAGCATCCATGCCGACAGGTTTGATATTGAACGCTTCGGGGAGCTTTCCTCCCAGCAGCTGGACGGCGACAGCGCCGACCTCACGGCCCGCCTCATGCACCGGGACGTGGGGGCCACCCACGATCCCTTGGCCGAAAAACGCGTCCGTGTAGCTGAAGATCGGCACGTTTGAAACGGCATGGAGTCGTGAGAGTGCCGTGCCGTCATCATGCGTCATCCCGGCCGCATCGACGATCATCAGTTCCCAGAAAATTGCCCTGTCTGGTGCTGGCTTGGCGGCACGCTTCAGGATCTCGTCAAATGATAGTGTGTTGTACCAGGTGAAATTGACGCGATCCTTGAAGGCTTCTGATATGCGTCCGATCTCCTCGCGCCAGAACACTTCGATCGGGGATGTGCCGACGACAACATCAATCTGCTTCGTTTCGGGTAAAACCGTGAGGATGTTGTCGATGGCTGCGTGATAGTCGATGTCGACGGGGACGACGACATCGTTTTTGCCTAGAGCCGAATGTTCGACGCGGCGCCGATCGACGACGGTGATGATCATGGGTGTAGAGGGGAATAGCTTTTCGCGATGCCGCTGAATGAAGCCGGCGGCAGGGGCGCCAATGCTGATGATCAGATCGGGCGGTGTGCTTGCGTATAGCGCGTCGAGAAATGCGACCAACGCCGGCTCGGTGCGAGTGTCGCCAGGCTGGGGAGTCACAAGCGATTGATCCCGCATGTTCAGGGGCCATGGCGATTGACGGTCCAGCTCCTGCCGGATGGCTTGCGCGTATTCGCTCCATGGCTTTACGTCGCGACTGACCGAATGCAGGAAGAGGACGTTCTTCCGCTCCGACGCGGCGACGGCAAAGGTCGAGGCTGCACACAAGATGAGTACGGACGCAGCCCATATGACAAGGTTCTTTTGCGAGCCGGCCACTATCGATCCCTGTGCAGCGCAGCAAACATGCCCAGTCAGTCTCACCGGAATGTCCGAAGGCGAAAAGAATATGCACTTCGGTATTCCCATGAGGCAGAAAATAAAATGCTTCGAAATTTATGTCCTCATCGACAAACAAAATTTGAGGCCGGTCCTAAATGGGTTCGACTCCCAGTCGCGCCGTGTTGATTGCGTCATCGGGATCGGGCAGTCTGGCGCCTCATTGGAAACGATTTTGTCTAGACTGAATGCAGTCCGTTCTTCCGTCAATGGCGGGAGGTTGCCCTGAAGTTGATTTCCCGCGTCGGTTGGCGGCAGCGTAACGCGTAGGGAGTAGATTATGGGTGTAAGCTCCACGCAAGCCGGTGTTGTCTACATCATTGATGATGACCGGGATATACGGGACGGCGTCAGCAATCTGCTGCGCTCGATCGGATTGGACGTCAAATGCTTCGATGCAACAGATGCCTTTTTGGAGCATCGCCGGACGGAGCGTGAAAGTTGCCTACTTCTCGATGTGCGTCTTCCCGGCAAAAGCGGACTCGACCTTCAAAGCGATATGAAGGCGAAAGGGATCGATATTCCAGTCGTATTCATGAGTGGATATCCGGAATTCACGATCGGTATCCGGGCGATGAAGGAAGGGGCTATTGAATTCCTCTGCAAGCCGTTTCGCGAGCAGGCACTGCTGGATGCCGTGCGGCGCGGTCTCGAGCGGGACCGCGAGAGGCGCGCAGAAGAGGCCAGCGTTGCTGAGATCAGGTCAAAATACGAGACACTGACGGGCCGCGAGCGTGAGGTCATGGGCAAGGTTGCGTCAGGGCTCATGAACAAGTCGATTGCGGCACAGCTTGGCATCAGTCAGGTCACCGTGAAGGTGCATCGCGGCAGTGTGATGCGTAAGCTGGGAGCGCGATCATTGGCTGATCTGGTGCGGATGGCCGACGTGGTTGCCAAAATGGCTTTCCTGGATATCGGCCACAAACGAACAGGATCGTCGGACCACTATACCAGGGCATAGGAACGGATCATTTCTGATCGCGCCGTTTTGATCGTCGCAGAGGCGTTCGGAGCTACTGCATGTAGATCGTAAGTCCATCGAGGCTAAGTGACGCCTCCGCGTCTCCAGGTTCGATCTCAAATCGCAGTATGACTCCGTTCGCGTTCTGTAGCAGAATCGTGGTTGCCTCCCGATCTGCCGGAGCGGCCGACACATAGGTGCCGACGATTTCGATCGGGGATCTGAGATTGTAGACGATGCCGATGCCTAAGAATGGCGTCTCGGTTCTCGCTGATTCGGAGAGCTTTGGTCTTCGGATCTCCAAGGCATAGCGCTGGCCGTTAAAGACAAGCTCGGTGCTGTCGCGGTCAACGATGAGAGCCCCCGTCGTCGAACTGAGTCGTATGGCGTCGGTCTGCGCGCGAGCGTCAGTATGTGCATACGACGAGATGGCTGCCGATATCAGCAGAAGCAAATTGAGCTTATAGACACCTCTCAAGCCGAGTCTCCTTTGAAGGAAGTCGCTTCAGGTGTGCGCGTGCATGTCGGCATAATGCAGAGCGCCGCGCTGATCGCAATCAATAAGTGTCGATGCAATCTGTGCATTGGCGCGAGGTGGCGCCGGACTACACCTAGGTACAATTCCGAAAATATGGCGCAGTGCTAACAATTTAATCGGCAACGGAATGGGATTGCATAACCCCGAGGAAACGAGTCCGGAGTTCGACTGCTGCGGCTGAATACAGCGTTGCGCTTCATGTCGCGGCGAGCGACGGGCGATGTCTGCTGCGGCTTTGAAAAAAAATATAACGGCGCCAGAGGAGCGGGTCATGGAAGGGTCTGCAGCACTCAAATTGGCCGACAAGGACGAGGATAGCTGGCGCGATTTCGAGCCGGGTGACTGGGCCAGGTCCATCAATGTCCGCGATTTCATCGTTCACAACGTAACGCCCTATCTTGGTAACGAAGAATTTTTGGCGCCGGCCTCGGCACGCACCAAGGAGGTCTGGGAAAAGCTGCGGCCTTATTTCCTTGAAGAGCAAAAGAAGGGGGTGCTCGCTGCCGATGCGCGGACCCCTTCCACCATGCTCGCGCACAAGCCCGGCTATATCGACCAGGAAAATGAAGTCATCGTTGGCTTGCAGACCGATGCGCCGTTCAAGCGGGCGATCTTCCCGTGGGGCGGTTTGCGGATGGTTGAAGCGGGGCTTGAGGCCGCCAAGGTTCCGTCCGATCCGTTGGTGCATGAAATCTTCACGAAGTACCGCAAGACGCACAACGAGGGTGTGTTTGAC
>JAEYVN010000151.1 GCA_023431725.1 Pseudomonadota bacterium | reverse complement strand
ATGATGTTTGCCAGCAATTTTTTGACGTCATCGATCGGCAAAAGTGGACCGAAACCGGAGATGCTATCGGGCTTTGTGAAGTCCCAGGAGTTCTCGGACAGGCCGATAAAGTCGCGAATTGCGGGATCTGCCGACCATGCGCGACGAAGCGCCGCACGCGATAGCGACGCCGGCACACCCGGCTGCATGAACAGACTGACGTCGGTATCGGGGCCAATCGAATCCAGCGACGGCAATTTGCTGAGATCGAAAAGCGGCTCTTCTGCGGGCGCTGGAGACGCAGTATCTCCCGCTGGAGGAACTCGGACAGCGTCCTCGGTTTTTGCGACCTTCCCACTCTCCTTCAACGACGCGGCTTCGCGCGCCACCTGCTGCTTGCGGCGCGACCAGCGCGAAAGAAAGTCGTCAGAGCTGCTCATGACTCGCGCTCATCTGATTTGCGCTTATCGTTCATATCGTAGAGCGGACTATGCCGCCCAAGCGCCTCGGGATCTGCCGCGGTCCGCTTTCGCTTGAAGAATGGCCGTTCGATGTGGTGTTCAGCGATGAAGGCCTCCACCAGTTCGCGCAACGGCTCAGGCATCGGCAAGCTTTCGATGATGTTGTCGCCAACGCCCGCATAGGCTTCGCCTTCGGTCGGATCAGCCGTCACCTTCACGAGATCGTAGGGAAATTCGCCGGTCGACGGCTGCAACACGACCCAGACGGCCTTGTCGCCGGCCAGATTGTCACGATAGCTCGCGGTGTCGCTACGGAACAATTCGAACAGCGCCGTCCCCGCATAGAACGTGGCCGTGTCACCATCATCCGAAAGTATTGTCCACGGCGCCGTTTCCGGCTGCCCCACCAGGATCGAGACCGGTTGCCACGTATGGTCGATCCATTTGCTCGCCGCCTTGCGTCGTGCAACCACAACACCAATTGGAATCTGGGCAAACGCTGTGCTCATGACACCATGTCGAGCTGACGGATCGGAAGGCCGGTAATGAGATTCTGCGGCTTCATGCGAATGACCTTTGTCTGCGACATCGCAAGGATCAGATAGACCGGCTCGTTACCAACCTTCTCCACTACGATATGTGGGTCCTTGAAGATCAGGCGGAAGAGGCCCACGACCTGGTTCTGATCCCCTTCGCTGAGGGCCTCCCCATTCCACAAGGCGTTGCCGATCCGCGTCGCTTCGGCATCGAGCCCGACATACCACGTCAGATTGACGTCGCGCATTTCCGTGATCGGTTCCACCTCGACCTCGATCCCGAGCACATGGTTGATCCAGCGCTGGATCACCTTGGCCAATGCGACAAGGCCGCTACGGCCGGCGGTCAGATCGATGGCGCTGTGGAACAGGTCGCTATGCTCCCAGTACAAATGAGCATTGTCCTCGTTGAGCACGTCGATATCGGCCTGCGCCGGAATACCCAGCATCGACACCAGCGGTGATGCCGGCGTTGCGCCGGTGCCGCTGATGGTTTCCTCGTCGGCCGCGATCAGTGAGCCGTCGTGCAAGGTCAGACGCTGTGGACGGAAGAAGATTTCGGCGGCGCGCAGAACCAACGGATCCTCGCAGCCATCCAGCGCATTGCGCAGGATCACATGCACAAGCTGGTTCAGAAAGAGCGGCGGTGTCGGCCCCATGCCATGACGCACGAGATCGACATAAGCGGCTTCGATCGTCCGGTGGCGTATCAGGTGATCGCGGAAAGCGACCATGAAGGACCAGTTTTCGCGCGCATCCTCGTCGGCCATGGCGGCGATATCGCTTTTGGAAACCTTGCGGCGCGGATCCGACAGCAAGGTCGCATGGAGCGTCTTTTCAACGATGCAGGCGTCCGGCGGCGGCGCCAGTTCGGGCCGCGCCAGATACACCTTCAGAAACTCGTCGGTGACGACAAGGCCTCCGCTTTCCTCGCGGTCGAGCAAATGATGCCCGCAGGCCAGCCAGAAGTCCTTCACTTGCTGTTCTCCTGCGCCAGATTGACAAGATCGATCCTGTCTTCCGGCGTCTCTTTCTCGTCCTCCACCTCAAGGAAAGAGAAAGCCCTGAATGACGCCGACTTATCGCGACGCTGCAGACTGCGGAATGCCTCGCGTAATTCGCCATTTTCGAACGTGCGATGGACGGCGATCAAAGTGTCCTGCGGATGGGTGCAGAGCGCTTCCGTGAAACTGACCTCTTCTTCCGCAGCTTCCCGCGCGATCGCCAGATCAGGCGCACCGAAATTCTGCATCAGCCGTTGTGCCAGCGCTTCGACGAGATTGGACCGCTCCTCCGCATTGGCCTCGACAATCTGCACCAGCGTCGACCACCCCAGCGTATCGACGCCGAGAAAGCCGGCCCGAAAGGCGCTTCGTTCCTTTCCTTGAAGAGCGGACGGATCGACATCGGAAAAAACAAATCCGCCGGCGACAGCCCACTCGCCAGGCTCGGCAGCACGTTCGAACACGAATGTGTCGGAAGGATCGAGACGGATGGTCCGGAGCAGCTTCACAGGCGCGGCCCTCTCGTCTCCGGATCGAACCACGACGGCTGCGCCAAAATCGGCAGCAATTTTTGTCGCTGCACATCGGCTTGAGCGACGCGGCGAAGCAGGAGATCACCATTCTCGTCGATATCGCGTCGAAGCCCCGCTTCCGCATCCTTTGCGAGATACGGCAGATAGGCTTTCGTGACCCCGGCAAAGCCCCGCTCGTGCCAGGTGTCCAGAACCATCATGAGATGGCGCGCGAACGCCTCAATCAGGCGATCGGAGGCCTGGCCGTCAAAACCTTCATCCTCGAGCGCGGAGGTGAGCGGATGCAGTCCCGCCTCACCCTCAGCCAGTGAGACGAGGCGGATCATCGCACTGAACACCATCCATTGCGGCGGCTCATGTTCCGGGGCATCCGGCGGCCAACCCAGCCGGCCGCCGCCGACGAGGCCAAGATTCACGCGCAGGGAATCCGGCCAGTCGATCGTGATCGGCGTCTCCGGTGGCGCGATCACCGACAACGCATCGGCGAGTGCCGTCATGGCCGCATATAATGTGCGACGCGCCTGCCACAGCGGTTCGTCCGGTTCCAGTACCACGGCGAACTCGGCCAGATCGAACCGGCCGACATAAACCAGCGTGCCTGCGCCTTCTTCGGCGGCATGCGCCATGGCAT
>JAEYVN010000116.1 GCA_023431725.1 Pseudomonadota bacterium | reverse complement strand
GCGTTGCCTTCAACGCCGCGCAGGAGCTGGTCGCGCGGTTCGTCGACGGACAGGCGCTGCCGCCACCGGCCGCGCTCTGGCGCAAGATCGCGGCAAGCTTCAACCGGACCGGATTTGGCCCCAACCTGATTGCTTTGGCGGCAATCGATGTCGCGGCATGGGATCTGTTTGCACGGCGCCAGCAAGTGCCGATGGGTGTCGTCATGGGCGGCGAGATCCGCGCGCTGCCGGTTTACGGCAGCGGCGGCTTCAATACCGTACAGCCGTCGGGAAAGGCCGCCGAAGTCGCGGCCGAACAGGCGGCCCGCGGACTGACGGCCGTGAAGCCGCGTGTGAAGGGTACACGATCCGACGCGGAGGTGCTTGCCGCCGTGCGCGATGCCGTTCCTGCATATGTGCAGATCATGACCGACGCCAATGAGAAGTGCGACCTGCCATCGGCGATGCGACTGATGGCCATGGCGCGCGAACATGGCTTGCTGTTCGTTGAGGAACCCCTGCCTGCTTATGCGGTGGAAGGCTATCGCATGCTTGCGGCGTCCGCTGGCGCTGCGATTGCGACCGGCGAACACCTGCAGACGCGCGCTAATTTTCTTCCCTTCATTTCCGAGCGCATCGCCGCGGTGATCCAGCCCGATCTAGCGATGGTCGGGGGGCTGACGCCGGTGCTTGAGCTTTCGACCCTGGCGGAATCCTTCGACGCAATCGTCTCGCCGCACTTCCTGCCGGGCTTGTTTACGCATGTCGCCGCTGCCGCACCGGCGATGCGGTGGCTCGAGGAATTCCCTCTGCTCGAACCGCTGTTCGAAGGCTGGCCGGAGATCGACGCCAAGGGTGCGATGAGCGCCACGTCATCGCCCGGACACGGGCTCACATTGGCGGACCGCTATCGCAAAGAAATCGGCGCCGCGTTCTGAACCGCCGGTGTATCCGCGACGCAAAAGCCCGGCCTTGAAGACCGGGCTTTGCAGATCCGGGAAACCGGATAACGGCGCTTAGTAGCCGTAACCGTAAGAACGGTAGCTCTTGTAGTAGCCGTAGGGCTTGTACGAGTAGTAGTAGTTCGGCTTGTAATACGACTTGTAGCCGTAGCTATAGCCGTAGCTCTTGCCATAGCCGCCGTAATAATGGGCCGAGGCAGCGGTCGGAGCCATTGCAACGGTCACAAGGGCGGCACCGGCAGCCAGTCCAAGAATGGTCTTGCGGAACATCGTTTTCTCCTGTGTCTCCAGATGTGACCCTCACATCCTGAACATCAGTCGCGCTCCGCTTCGATCCGGTTCAAAGCCGCTCCGGCAGAACTCCGATCACAGCACCGTGAGCCAATTAAGTCCTACCGCGCGCTTAGCCGCTTGTTGCACTCGCTGTAATAGCCGCCGCCCTTCTGAATCCACTTGAGGCCGGCATTGGCACCGCTGGTCTTGTTGGCATTGTACTGATCAAGACAGGTATGCATCCGGGCCTTGCCCGGCGTTTCGCTCGAATACTTGGACGAGACCGCGGTCGGGAAGGCCGGGTCGCCCGCGCGAGCAAGCGCCGTCGACGCATTTGCCTTGGACGTGGATTTTGCGGCCTTCGGTGCGGCCGGTGTTGACGGCGCAGGTGCAGCGGCCGCAGCGTCGGCGCCACACTGGGCTTTGCGGAAATCATTCCATTTCATGCCGCCGAGTGTTCCGGCCGACTGCGCGGCTTTGTACTTTGCGCTGCATTCCTGCATGGTTAGCGCATCCGCCGGCACGGCGTGCGCAAGAACTGCCAAGGCGGCCGCGGCAGCAAGCAATCCAGGGAGACCAGCTTTCATCGTTTCCTCCTGTAAATTCAGCGATCGCTCGTCGCGCCACCGGTATCCGATCGCATCGCGCGACAAACGCGAGTCTCGCGCCAGACGGGCAGCACACACAGTTCATGCCGCATAAAAAAAGCATGCCCGATTTGACGATTTAGTGAGACGCTGGACAGCGCGTTTCGGA
The DNA here is from genome assembly GCA_023431725.1 of Pseudomonadota bacterium. Taxonomy (GTDB): domain Bacteria; phylum Pseudomonadota; class Alphaproteobacteria; order Rhizobiales; family Xanthobacteraceae; genus Pseudorhodoplanes. The sequence continues at coordinate 5,173 of JAEYVN010000116.1, read as the reverse complement.
TTGTCCATCTGCAGCAAACCGTTACGTCGCTTAGTGCGGCGCCATCCAACGGACGAGCGAACAGCCCCTGCGAGTCAGCGATCCTCGAGGGCTTAATGGCACATATCCAGGCCGCTTAGAGACCAGATCGTTGAAGCATGCTGCGGACCGATTTCAGCGCCTTGAGGCAAGCACGATTGTCTCCGCGAGCATTGGCATCGCGGGCTTCACGCATACCTGCCACCGCCTTGGGCGCGTCTTGCCAATCACCCAACTGCGCTTCGGCGCTGGCTATGGTTGCTGGCGTAGGCTGCCGCCCCAGAGTTGCGAATGTGCTCTGCTTTGCAAACGGCCCGGCCGCGGCCCGCTTGGCGAGCACCGCATCGAGTTGAACCTGGGCCCGATCGATACCTGCGCTGCAGGCATGGGAAGAGGCCTTCGACGGGACCGTCTGGCTCAGGACAAGTATGACCGGGACCATGCAAGCCAATCCCTTGGCAATCGATCTCAGCACCATGATCTTCCCCCTCATATCCCTTTGAACCGCGGATCGACCGAAGCTGCTCAGCACGGAAGGCGGCTCTCCGGACAAGTTCAGGACCACGTTCCTGCAACCCCCGCAGCCAAAAACGGCCCAAGCAGACAGGCACCCTATACCAACGTTTTAACCTGCCGGACCCTGCTCATCCCTTAACGCAGGACCAGCAAAACGCCCGTTTGCGCGCACTTTGCCTGTCTCGATCTCTTCGAATGAAAGCACCCCACACGAAAGCTTAGCGTGCCTATACCATCCGATATGCCGCGCTTACGCACGTATACTGACGCAGCGAAGCGCTTGCCGTTACTTCTCTGAACATCGCTGACGGCACTCCGTCGTTAGAGACACAGAGGAGATGATCATGTTGAAATCACTGCAGGTCCTTGCCGTAATCGGCCTCGTTGCCGCGTCCGCAACCAGCGCTTTCGCCGCCGGCCGTGGCGGTCTGGAAGACGGCTTCCATGGCGACACGCCTTATGAAGCCACCTTGCCGAACTTCCCGGATGCGGCCCGCGCTGCCCATGCCTCCTCAGGCAAGGCCGTGAAGAGCCGTGGCGTGTATGCCCCGAACGGATATTACCTAGGCTCGGACCCCGATGCGAATGTTCGCCTCGAGCTCCGTCGCGACGAATGCACATGGGGTTGCTGATCGGGCACGCCGGGCGCCACGATCTCGACTACAAAGGATCCCGGGGGAATGAGTCCCCGGGAGCCTTGCGTCCCACCAAGACCTCCCGGATTCGACGCAGCATCGACACCGCGGTGTCGGACTGCGCCTTGTGTTCTCACCGGCGACGGCGGCAACCGCATACGATCCGGCCGGCATGAGGCCACTTCCCGGCACCTCAGATATTGGAACGCCCCCGCCGCCGATCCCCCGGGGACAGCTTTGCCACGACAGACAGCCGCACATCACGCGCCTTGAAAAGTTCAAGCTTTGCGGCAACGAGTTTATGTTATCACCCTGATCATTGATTTGCTCCGACGCGGGATGTGTTCCACCAAAGGCGCGATGCTGAATTTCTATCTTCTCATTACAGCACTTCTGCTTCCATTTGCCGCAAGTGTCGTCGCGGCATTCTTTCGCAGCAACGCTCGCAATGCGGAGGCGTGGCTCGCGGGCGCGACAGCGCTATGCATCCTGCTCATCATCGGGGTTCTTTATCCGGACATCGCCGATGGCGGCGTCATCCGTTATGAATTTCCCTGGCTCCCGGATTTCGGTCTGAATTTCGTCCTGCGGCTCGACGGACTCGCCTGGATTTTTATGCTGATGATTGCCGGGATCGGCCTCCTGGTTGTGGTCTATGCCCGCTATTACATGTCGCCGTCAGACCCCGTGCCGCGCTTCTTCGCGTTTCTGCTGGGCTTCATGGGAGCGATGCTCGGCATTGTTCTGTCGGGCAATCTGATTCAGCTCGTTTTTTTCTGGGAACTGACCAGTCTCTTTTCGTTCCTTCTCATCGGTTATTGGCACCACAATGCCAGCGCCCGCGATGGCGCGCGGATGGCGCTGACCATCACCGCAACCGGCGGCCTGTGCCTATTCGCCGGCGCCTTGGTCATGGGCCATATCGCCGGCACCTACGACCTCGATCAGATCCTGAAGTCCGGCGACACGTTCCGCGACCACCCCCTCTACCTTGTCGCACTGGTCCTGGTCCTGCTCGGTGCCTTTACCAAGAGCGCACAGTTTCCCTTCCACGTGTGGCTGCCTCAGGCGATGGCCGCCCCGACGCCCGTCTCCGCTTATCTGCATTCGGCGGCCATGGTGAAAGCCGGCGTCTTCCTGCTGGTGAGGTTCTGGCCGGCTCTTGGCGGAACGGAAGAATGGCTTTGGCTGGTGAGCGGCGTCGGCCTGTCCACCTTTGTGATCGGCGCCTTTTTCGCAATCTTCCAGCAGGACCTCAAAGGCCTTCTCGCCTATTCGACGATCAGCCATCTCGGCCTGATCACCCTGCTTATCGGTCTCGACCGTCCGCTCGCACTGGTAGCGGCGATCTTCCACATCCTGAATCACGCGACCTTCAAGGCATCGCTGTTCATGGCTGCCGGCATCATCGACCATGAAACCGGCACCCGCGACATTCGCAGATTGAGCGGGCTTTGGCATTTCATGCCCATCACGGCGACACTGGCCATGGTGGCAGCCGCGTCGATGGCCGGCGTTCCGCTGCTGAACGGATTTCTTTCAAAGGAGATGTTCTTCGCGGAAACCATCGAAACGCATGACGGCTCATTTATTGACGATGCCTTGCCCTACATCGTCACGATCGCCAGCACATTCAGCGTCGCCTATTCGCTGCGTTTCATCCGCGACGTCTTTTTCGGTCCGCCGGCACATGATCTGCCTCGCACACCGCATGAACCACCGCGCTGGATGCGCTTTCCGGTCGAATTCCTGGTGGCGCTCTGTCTTGTTGTCGGCATCATTCCGGCCCTGACGATCGGACCGTTCCTTCACACCGCTGTCGTGTCGGTCCTTGGGCCTGCGACACCGCAATACAGCCTCGCGGTCTGGCACGGCTTCAATCTGCCGCTGCTGATGAGCACCATCGCCATGATCGGGGGCGTCGCGCTCTATTTTGCGCTTCGCACATATTTGCAGACGGCTGAAAGTCGTCAGGGCTACCTGGACGCCCAGCGCATCTTCGAGCGTTTGCTGGTCACCCTGTCCTGGCGGTGGGCGCGCGCGCTGGAACGGGTTCTGGCGACACGTCGCCTGCAGCCGCAGCTGGCACTGGTTGTCGTTGTCGCGGTGATCGCCGCGGCCGCCTGCGTTTACGCGCCGGCCTTCCGCCTCGCCAGCCCCGACCTGCGGACGCTTGATCCGGTCTTCGCGGCGATCTGGACCATCGGGATCGTGTGCGCCATCGGTGGCGCCTATCTCGCCAAATTCCACAGGCTGGCCGCCCTGATCCTTATTGGCGTCGTCGGCATGATCACCTGCATCAGCTTCGTCTGGCTGTCGGCGCCCGATCTGGCGATCACCCAGCTGGTCGTGGAAATCGTCACCACCGTGCTTCTGCTACTTGGCTTGCGCTGGATGCCCAAACGACTGGAGGCAACATCGCGCAGTCGAAGAAGCTTGTTGGCGCGCGCACGGCGGCTCCGAGATTTCTCCATCGCCATCGTCGCAGGCGGCGGACTCGGTCTTCTTGCCTACGCCGCCATGACCAGACCGCTTCCGGACAGCATCTCGAAATTCTTCCTTGAACGCGCCTATAGCGAGGGCGGAGGCACGAATGTCGTCAATGTGATCCTCGTGGATTTCCGTGCCTTCGATACGATGGGCGAAATCACCGTGCTTGGCGTTGTGGCGCTGACTGTCTTTGCCCTGCTGCGACGTTTTCGTCCTGCGGCCGACAGCGTGGACGTTCCCGAACAGCAGACACAGGACGGCAACGATATCAACGACATGCTGAAGATCCCGGCCATGGTGATGCAGCTCCTGTTTCCAGTGATCGCATTGGTCGCAGCCTTCCTGTTCCTGCGGGGTCACGATCTGCCAGGTGGCGGCTTTGCTGCGGGCATCACCATGGCAACCGCCCTGATCCTGCAGTACATGGCGCGCGGCATCCGTTTCGTGGAAACGCGGCTGCGTATTCGGCCGGTACGATGGATATCGCTCGGTCTTCTGATTGCAGCGATGACGGGTCTAGGCTCGCTGCTGTTCTCGTACCCGTTCCTCACGTCATATTTCGGATATCTCAAGCTGCCGATTATCGGTGACGTTCCGACGGCCAGCGCCGTATTGTTCGACCTCGGAGTTTTCGCCTTGGTGCTCGGCGCCACCGCGCTCATGCTGGTCGCGCTCGCGCATCAGTCGGTCCGCAGCCATCGTGTCGCCGCCGCACCCGCAACGGAGGAGAAGTAGCCATGGAAATGGTGCTGTCCGTTGCCATCGCCGTGCTGACTGGATCCGGTGTGTGGCTTCTCCTGCGGCCCCGGACCTTTCAGGTGATCATGGGACTGATGCTGCTGTCCTATGCGGTCAATCTTTTCATCCTGAGCATGGGCCGGCTGCGTATCAATGCGGCCGCATTTGTCGAGAAGGGAATAGTCGCCGACCCCAGTCAGTTCGCAGACCCGCTGCCGCAGGCGCTGGTGTTGACCGCGATCGTGATCGGCTTTGCAACCACGGCGCTGTTCCTTGTGGTTCTCCTGGCCTCACGCGGATTGAGCGGCACCGACCATGTCGATGGTACGGAGCGCGAAACCTGATGCGTTTGCTCGACAATATCGTGATCGCGCCGATCGTCCTGCCGTTGATCGCCGGCGCTGCAATGCTGCTCATCGGGGAGAGCAAGCGGCGACTGTAGGCGACCATCGGCCTTGGTTCGATCGTTGCCCTCACCGGTATCGCCGGCTTCCTTCTGTATCTCGTCGACACGTCACCGCTGCCGCTGGTTTACCGGCTCGGTGACTGGCCGACGCCGTTTGCGATCGTGCTGGTCGCGGATCGTCTCTCGGCCGTCATGGTGTTGCTGACGGCCGTCCTTGCGCTGACCACGTTTCTGTTCTCACTGGCGAGATGGCACAAGGCCGGCTCACATTTCCATTCGCTGTTCCAATTCCTGCTGATGGGCCTGAACGGTGCGTTCCTCACCGGCGACCTGTTCAATCTTTTTGTCTTCTTCGAACTCCTGCTCGCCG
>JAEYVN010000111.1 GCA_023431725.1 Pseudomonadota bacterium | reverse complement strand
ACGGCTCCCATTCGAACGAGAAGCGGATCCTGCCATCGGCGGCCGCGACCGCGCGCTTTTCCAGCAGGGTCTTCAGCGATTCCTGATTGTGCAGGTCGTTGAAGCGGATGTTGAAGCGGGCGCGGGCCTCACCGGGAATCAGATTGACGGTCTTGTTGCCGACATCGATCGAGGTGAATTCGAGATTCGAGGCGTCGAACAGCTTGCTGCCATTGTCGAGCGGTTCGGCCTTCAAGGCGGCGATCAATGTCACGAGACCGGTGACCGGATTGTCGGCGCGGTCCGGATAGGCGACGTGGCCCTGCTTGCCATGCACGATCAGCGTGCCGTTCAGCGATCCGCGCCGGCCGATCTTGATGGTGTCTCCCATCGCATCGCGGTTGCTCGGCTCACCGAGAATGCAGTGATCGAAGCGCTCGCCATGCTTGTGGGCCCAGTCGAGCAGCTTCGGCGTACCGTTGATGGCGACACTCTCTTCGTCGCCGGTGATGAGGAAGGAGATCGAGCCCTTCGGCTTGCCGCCGTTGGCGGCGAGATAATCCAGCGCCGCGGCCACGGCGGCGGCGATGCCGCCCTTCATGTCCTCCGCGCCGCGTCCGTACAGAACGCCGTCCTCGATCTCGCCGGCGAAGGGCGGGTGCGTCCAGGCCGCTTCATTGCCGGGCGGCACAACGTCCGTATGCCCGGCGAACATCAGATGCGGAGCGCCGGTGCCGATCCGGGCGTAGAAATTCTCGACGTCCGGCGTGCCGGCCTCGGAGAATGTCATGCGATGGGTGGTGAAGCCGGCGGCCTTGAGTGTCTTTTCAAGATAGACCAGCGCGCCGCCTTCGATCGGCGTGACCGAAGGGCAGCGCAGGAGGTCGCGGGCTATCGCAACAGGATCGGCAGCGGTTTTCGTCATGGCCCGGCTTTAGGGGCGTTGCCGGACGGCGTCAATGATCAGGCGGCAGAGGCAAGGGGCGCGTTCGCTCTGAGCGGGTCGGCGCCAAAGTCGTTGTCGCCGTCAGTGCCGCGCAGGAAGCCCAGCTCGATCAGGCCCCAGATGCTGAGAACGCATCCAATCAGAACCAGCACCCCCCACATTGTGCTCTCTTCCGCGATTTTATCTGTGATGCGGTCGAGGACGCCGGGTGCCCAGAGGAAGACGAGTGTCCACCACCCGGATTTATTGCGGTCATGCAGCCGCTTGACCGCGAGGATGTAGAGGGCGACGACCGCGGCGATGGTCAGCGGGACAGCCGCGTAGATGAGCGGCGTGAGGGAGGCGAAACCAAGCGCTGCGCCCAGGGTGGCGGCAACGCCCGCCATGCCGAGCCAATATTGCGACCGGCTGATGCGGCCCCTGGCCGAGAAAAAGAAAGAAACAACGGTCATGTCGCGCCCCTGAAGATTCCCTCGTCAGGTTGGTCGTCAGGGGCGCGGATTTGGTTCAGTCCCGCAGCAACTCGTTGATCGAGGTCTTGGAACGGGTCTTTTCATCGACGCGCTTCACGATCACCGCGCAATAGAGATTCGGGCCGGGCTGGCCGTTCGCCAGCGGCTTGCCGGGTAGGGTGCCGGGCACGACGACCGAATAGGCCGGCACTTCGCCGCGGAAGGTCTCGCCGGTGGCGCGATCGATGATGGTGGTGGACGCGCCGAGGAAAACGCCCATCGACAGCACCGAGCCTTCACGCACCACGACGCCTTCGGCCACTTCCGAACGGGCGCCGATGAAGCAATTGTCCTCGATGATCACCGGGCCAGCCTGCAGCGGCGCGAGCACGCCGCCGATGCCGGCGCCGCCGGAGATGTGACAGTTCTTGCCGATCTGGGCGCAGGTGCCGACCGTCGCCCAGGTATCCACCATGGTGCCCGAATCGACATAGGCGCCGAGATTGACGAAGGACGGCATCAGCACAACGCCCGGTGCAATGAATGCGGATTTGCGGACCACGCAATTGGGTACCGCGCGGAAGCCGGCGCCCTTGAAGTTGTCGGCGGACCAGCCATCGAATTTGGAGGGCACCTTGTCCCACCACACGGATTCACCGGGACCGCCCTTGAGGACGCTCATGTCGTTGAGTCGGAATGAGAGCAATACGGCTTTCTTCAGCCACTGGTTGACCTGCCAGTTTCCGTCCGCCTGGCGTTCAGCAACCCGCGCCTTGCCCGAGTCGAGAAGGTTCAGCGCTTGATCAACGGCATCGCGCACCGGACCGGTGGTGGCGGCGGTGACGGTGTCGCGCTGCTCGAACGCTTCATCGATGGTCTTGGCGAGCTGGTCGTGTGACATGCAATCCCCCGGAAATTGAGCGGGCAGGTGTGGCGCGACGCCTTGGCACCTGTCAATGCCACGATTTTGCTTTCGAACGGCATGCGTTTTGCTGAACAATCCGGTTCGCCGCGTGAGGCAACAATCGCCGGGGCGCGCGGTGCCAAAAAAGGACAATTGTTGATGAAAGTTTGCTCACGTTTGTTCCGCGCTGCGGCCGTCGCGGCTGCTCTGTGCGTTCCGTTTGCGACACAATCGCAGGCCCAGGAATGGCCGAACCGCGCCGTGACGCTCGTTGTTCCGTTCGCTGCCGGCAGCGCCTCCGACGTCGTCGGTCGGATTTTTGCCGCGCGCCTTTCTGAAGTGCTCGGCCAGCAGGTGGTCATCGAAAATGTGGGCGGCGCCGGCGGCACGATCGGTGTCGGCCGTGTCTCGAAGGCCGATCCGGATGGCTATCAATTTGTCATGGGCGGCATCGACACCTTCGCCATGAGCAAGGCGCTCTACAAGAAGCTGCCGTATGATCCGGTCGGCGACTTCCTGCCGGTTGCGCTGGTGGCCGAACAGCCGATCATTCTCATGGTCCGCAAGGATCTGCCGGTGAAGAATTTCAAGGAGTTCGTGGCGCATGCCAAGGCGAATGCCGGCAAGCTGCAATACGGTTCGGCTGGTGTCGGTTCGGCTTCGCATCTGGGTTGCGCGCAACTGAATGCGGCGGCGGGGATCAATGCCGTGCATGTGCCGTATCGCGGTTCGGCTCCGGCGATGCAGGACGCGATGGCTGGACGCATCGACTACATCTGCGCGCTCGGTGCCGCAGCGATTCCGCAAATGGAGAACAAGACCCTGACGCCGCTTGCTGCGCTGACGAAGACCCGTTCGCCGCTCGCGCCGGACGTTCCGACGGCGATCGAACTTGGACTGAGCAATTTCGAGGCGCCGTTCTGGAGCGGCTTCTTCGTGCCGAAGGGCACGCCGCAGCCGGTGATCGACAAGTTGTCGAAAGCGACCGTGACGATGATCGAGACACCGGTACTCACCGATCGCCTCAAGAAAGTCGGCTCGACCTTCGTTCCGGCGAGCCAGGCCAATCCGGCCTATCTGAAGAAGTTTCTCGATAGCGAAATCGACAAGTGGGGCGCAGCGATCAAGGCGAGCGGCATTACGCTCGATTGATGTCTGATCGTTGATGCCTGCCTGGCATTGAATGTCAGCGCAGGCATCCCTTCAGGAATTGGGCGAGATCGTCGGTCACATAATCAACGTGATCGGCGTCTCGCCCTTCCATTTCCCAATCCTCGCGGAACACCTCCCGCGTCTGCTCCGGAACCACCAGCACGGTGGTGATGCCGAGCGCATGCGGCACCGTGAGATTGCGCGACAGATCCTCGAACATTGCCGATTTGGTCGGATCGACGCCGTGGCGGACGAGGAAGCGGTCGTAGGTTTTCGCTGACGGCTTGGGCTCAAGCTCGGCGGCGACGATATCGAACACATCCTGGAAATGAGAATGGATGTCGAGCCGGCGCATGACGGCTTCGGCATGCTTGCGCGTGCCGTTGGTGAGGATCAGCTTGCGGCCCGGCAGCTTCTCGATGGCTTCGCCGAGGGCCGGGTTCGGCTCCAGCGGCGAATGGTCGATCTCGTGCACATAGTCGAGAAAGTCGTCCGGCTTCATGCCGTGTTCAGTCATCAGCCCGCGCATCGAGGTGCCGTAGCGGCGGTAATAGTCCTTCTGCAGGCGGAAGGCGTCGTCATGCGCGATGTTGAGAAAGCTCGCGATATAATCGCGGATGCGCGTATCGACCTGATGCCACAGATTCAGGTGATGCGGATACAGCGTGTTGTCGAGATCGAAGATCCAGGTATCGACATGCGAGAAGGTTTTTGTCATCCAGCTGCTTACTGCTTTTCCCTCTCCCCGTTTACGGGGAGAGGGTGGCCTTCGCGTAGCGAAGGTCGGGTGAGGGGCATGTCGGTCTGAAGTTCTATAAGGATCATTTCAAGAACCCCATCCCGATTTGACATGACGTCATTGTTCCAAAATCTCAGGACTTTGTAGCCTTCCCTGGCAAGGAAAGCATCCCGCGCTTGATCCCGCGGATTTTCGGAATGCTGGCCGCCGTCGATTTCGATCACTAGACGGCGATCACGGCATACAAAATCGACAATGTATGGGCCGATCTCTTCTTGGCGGACGAATTTGTAGCCGGCCAGGCGGCGATCTCTGAGCGCCAACCAGATGCGCATTTCCGCGACGGTCGCATCGCGTCGAAGCCGACGTTGTCGTCGCACGCTATTGGGACTTGACCCGCGCATGCCCATCACCCGGCTCGCATGCAGCAAGTTTACGCTGGTTGCGTAAACTTGCCAGCGATGCTCGCCACCCTCTCCCCGCATGCGGGGAGAGG
>JAEYVN010000095.1 GCA_023431725.1 Pseudomonadota bacterium | reverse complement strand
TGGTGAAGGGGTAGGGCGCTTTCGTCCTAATTGGAACCGATCCGGCCGCGGAGACCGGGATCGCTCATCATTTTTCCGACGCGAAGATTCACACAAACATGAAGGATCAATCCATGCGCCTGTTCACTCGCGCGGCTCTTATGACCGCCGCGCTCGCACTCACAACGATCGGACCTCTCGCCATGACTGATGACGCCTCCGCCCAATCTGCCAAGCCGGTGACCACTCCGTCCGGCCTGCAGATGATCGATACCAAGCCCGGCACCGGCGCGTCGCCCAAGCAGGGGCAGACCGCAGTGGTGCATTACACCGGCTACCTCAATGATAACGGCGCCAAGGGCAAGAAATTCGATTCATCGGTCGATCGCGGCCAGCCGTTCGAATTTCCGGTCGGCGCGGGGCGCGTGATCAAGGGCTGGGACGAGGGCGTCGCCAGCATGAAGGTCGGCGGCAAGCGCACGCTGATCGTGCCGCCGCAACTCGGCTACGGCGAACGCGGCGCCGGCGGCGTCATCCCGCCGAATGCGACGCTGATCTTCGACGTCGAATTGCTCGGCGTGAAGTAGTCATGCATCACCGGAACGATGCGCCGACAGCGGCGCATCGTTTTGCGTCTACATGCCCCAATAGAGCGGTGGCGCGTAGGGCGGGGCGCGGTTGCCCCAGTCGAATGCATCGCCGTCCATTTCGCTGAGGCCGGCTTGCATTTCAGCCAGGGTCAGATCTGCCTCGTAGACGCAATCCTGCACATTGAATTTCAGCGCCCCCCACAGCACTGGGTAATGGTGCGTGTTGCTGAACAGAAAGCCGCTGTGCCGGATCACGGCATAGGCCACATTGCCGGTGGCCTTTTCCAGCATCAGTCGTTCGATGATGCCGAGTTTCTGGCCATCACGGCCGTAAACAGTCGTGCCCTCGACGCGATCGCTCGGGATCAGGTTGTGGTGCGTTGTATGCAAGGTGTGCGTGGTGTCGCTCATGGCGTCCTCCATGCCGGTAACGATCAGGCGAGAGGATCGGCGGAACCATGTCTCGACGCCGCTCTGCGCGCTGCGCCCGGCTCGCATGACGGCCGCGGAATTTGCATCGCGGATCATGCCTTATCATTTGTCTTAAATCGGATGCCGGGCCGCCGGTTCCACCTGCATCACCGGTGATTGTCATTGTTGGCATCGTGCACGGCGAGATCCTCGAGTGCAGGCGGATGGGTGTGGCGGTGTCCGACCTTTGGTTCAGCGATGACGCTGGCGTCAGCGTTGCGAATCGTCCGGCATCGCCGGCTTAATCTGTTCCGGTGCCGCTTGCTGCGACGGTTCGTTCTGCTGTCGCGTCGCCGCTGCGGGCGATCCGGCGTTCTCGCCGCCAGCGACATTGCCGCCGGTCTGCGCCGGCTCCGGCGTGGGCGCGGCGCCGGTCGTTTCCGCGCCGCCAGGTTGGGACGCAACGAGGTTGCCTTCGTTGACCGGCCGGTTGAGCCCGTAAATCATGATGCCGAGAATGCATGCGCATACGGCAACCACCAAAATCCCCTGCAACCAGGTCGCGCGTCCGCTCGACAGCGTCAGCTGCGGGTCCGCCTGAGTCGGTTCGGGAGCGGTTCTGTCAGGGTTTTTGTCGAGCATGGCGTTGCTCCATGCAAATCTCTCATTTGCCAACCATGATCGAGACGTCCGGTTCCATCGTTTGGCTGCTTTAAGGGTGATGGGGTGATCTCCAGGACTGGCGCGTCGCCGTTTGCGTTACTGCACCGTCGATGGTTAGCTGTGTCGTTGGTCGTACCGTCGAATGGGAGGCCTCATGCTGCCGCGCGTTGTTCTGGCTTTTCTTGCATCCTGCGTGGTCATTGCCGTCGATACGCCGCGCAGTCATGCGCAGGACGCCATCACGCTGACGTTCAGTCATTTCCTCGGTCCGACCAGCTTCTTTCAGGTCGATGTGGCCGAACCTTTTGCCAAAGAGCTGGAGGAAAAAACCGGCGGCAAGGTCAAGGTGAAAATCTTCAACGGTGCCGATCCACAAGGCAAGGTGACGGAGCAGGCGACCAATGTCAAAAACGGCACCGTGGATATCGCGCTCGGTCTGCGCGGTGCAGAGGGCGACCGCTTTGCCGGCTCGTCGGTGATCGAACTGCCGTTTCTCGTGCCGGATGCGCTACGCGGTTCGAAGGCGCTTTGGTCGCTCTATGCCGATGGCACGCTGGCCGACGAATACAAGGACTACAAGGTGCTCGCGCTGTTCGTGCACAATCCGGGCCTGATCCACACCAGCAACAAGAAGGTGCTCGCGCTGTCCGATCTGAAGGGACTTCGTTTGCGCTCGCCGAACAAGACGGTCTCGACCGCGCTGGAATATGTCGGTGCCATCCCCGTGCTGTTGCAGGTCAACGACGTCATGCCGGCGGTGAAGGATGGCAAGATCGATGGCATCGTCACCAATTGGGGCAATCCACTGCAGGGCTTCAATGACTATATGAAGCACCACACGGACACCCAGTTCTACACGTCGGCTTTCTTCATTCTCATGAACCGCGCAAAATTCGACGCCCTGCCGAAAGATGTGCAGGCGGCGATCGAGTCCATGTCGGGCGAGGTGTGGTCGGCCAAGTTCGGCTCGCTTTGGGATAAATGGGACAAGCCGGTGCGCGACGGTGCAGCGGGCCCGGGCCATGAGTTGATTGTTCCAGATGCGGCGGTGAAGGCGCAGTGGCGGGACGGTCTGCGCCCGGTTACGGACGCGTATCTCACCGACCTGGCGAAAACCTTTCCCGCCGCACGGGCGGCCTATGACAGATTGAATGCGATGCTGCGACGCTAGCGGCGCCACGGCCAGTCGGGTCTGGCCGTGACGTCCGTCGACTAGCGTTTCGCGACATTGATCTTCTTTGGTGGCTGTTTTTTCGCGACAGCGGTCGCCGCATTCTTTTTCGTCTTGCTCGTCTTTTTCTTCTTTTTGAGTTCGGCCGTGTGCCGCTTGCACTCGGCGTGATCCATTTTGGAAAGCTCGATCCGTTCGGCGGCACTCGCTTCGCGGAAGAATTCGTGGCGGCCAGCCTGCACGACGGGCATAAACTCCTTGCGGAAGCGGCAGGCGTTCCGCGCCGGTGTCAGGGCGGCGTTCATATAGTAGCGGATCGATTGCTCTTCGACGGTGCTGCGACCTTCGATCTCGTCTCTGGCGATTTCCATCGAATAACGCCAGGCTGGTCCACCGCGTGGCGTTCGTTTTGCCAAGGGCAGACAGGCGAATGAAAACTGGCACGTCTTCTTGCGTTGATAAAAGACGACGTCGCAGAGGTTGGAGCCGCCCCAGATGGAACGATTGGCGGCCGCCCGTGCGACGACTACGCGTGCGACGTGGCGTTGCCCGACCTCCGGCTCATCGGTCGATCCGCCCTCAAAGTAGATTGCAAGCGCGAGGCAATAGCGTTGCGTTTCTGCCATGATGTCGCGATCGAGGCTGATATTGTCGTCGCGCACGATGCGCGTATCGGGCAGATGAACGGGCTTGGCGTGGGCTGTAGAAAATACGAAAATTGCAATTATCAAAGTGAATGCAAGACGAAAGAATGCAGCAAAAAACTGCATCGTCCCCTCCCATTTTCCTCCGGTCCGGCCCAATCCTACAAAGAAGATGGTAACGATGACCAGCCCGGATTGGAAAAGTCCCAAGTTCGATGGTGACAGTTGGGCCTGAGCCGGAAAGTCGAGACATGGAGAAGGGAAGGGTCATGAACACCGCCACGCCCAAGATAGATTATGATCATGCATCACCGGCGGTTCGTGCGGTGTTCGACGATATCAAAGCGTCCCGGAACGTGCCGGATGTCAATAATTTCTGGAAGTATCTGGCGCGGGACCCGGTACTTTTGAAGCGAACCTGGGACAGCGTGAAGGAGGTGATGGCGCCGGGCACGCTCGATCCGCTGACCAAGGAGATGATTTATCTCGCCGTCAGCGTGACCAATGGCTGCGGTTATTGCATTGCGAGCCACACTGCAGCGGCGCGTAAGGCCGGGATGACCGACGAGATGTTCGGAGAGGTCATGGCCGTCACCGGCATGGCCAACGAAACGAACCGGCTGGCGAATGGCTATCGGGTGCCGATTGATGCCGCGTTCGAAAAGTAGCTCTGACCCCGTTATGCGGCCTCGGTGAAGCCGCTTACCATTCTTCAGGGCAGGGCAGCAGCATGGCCCAAAGTTCAGGGCCATTCTTCACGCTTTTCATTTTCGGCGTGAGACCGCCCTTGCGTTCGATCCAGTCGAGCACCGGTTCGGGATAATACGACATCAGGTCGCGTGTGCCGGCGGCGTTCGCCAGTTTTGGTCCTTGGAAGGGCCAGTTCTGAACGGTGTAAGCCTCGTGGAAGCCAAGGCTGGCACGCGGCGTTACGCAAATTTTGCTGTGGGGCACGATGCCCAGCACCAGCGTGCAGGCGGAATTGCATATGCCATCAATGATGACGCGTTCGCCTGTGTCGCGAATGCGCTTGTATTTGGCTTTGTATTTCTCCACTTCGCCGCCGTGATCGCGCGTGATGCGCAGGTCGGCTGAAGCAGGCAAGGACGTCAGGCAAAGGAGCCCGACGGCAACCCCCAAGAAACGCATGCACGCCCCAAATCGGTAGTCGAACGCCACTTTACTGGGCAGCCCAGAAGGCCGCAGCTGGGCAAGAATTTGGCGAAATCACGTTTTCAAATGGTTAAGGTTAAGCGATCCTTTGACGATCGAGCCAATTCCATCAGATCGGAGACGTGCTGCGCTGCAGCGTTAATGAGCCCTTAACTGGCGCGCATGTACATCCAGATAGTGGGAATTGGGTAGCGTATAGCGATGAAGTGGGTCGCAAATGGCCGCTGGTGGGATAGCGCGGTAATTGGGCTGTTGCTCGCAGCCAGTTTGTCATTTCCGATGATCGGATTTCGTGACAGCGGCGCCGCCGCCGAACCGCGATCTGTGGCGGTCCTGTTTGCGCCATGGGTGTCTTCAAGCAGCGCGATCAACAGGGTTGCAGCGACCGAAGCCCGTATTCTCGGTGTCGGAGCTCTTCCATTCATCGTCATAGCCGAGCCGCGTGATGCCAATTTCGCGAGGCAGGCCGCCGCGGCCGGCGCACTCATCACATTTACAGCGTCTTCCTTCATCGCCTGCCTCGGTTGGGGGGTGACGACGTGATGGCGCCTGCGGCAAATCTCGAGAGCTTGCAGCGCAGTGTTGCCTATGCGTTGACGCTCCTGTCATTCATCCATGTTCCGGTGCTCGTTGTGGTCGGGTGGTGGGGCGGCTACAACGTCATAACGGTCGGCGTGTTGTCGCTGCTGTTTGCAGCGGCGCCGGTGCTGCTGCTGCGTCTGAAAAGGCCGGTGATTGTCGTCGCCGCCGCCTTGACCGTGGCGCTGCTGGGACAGGCATCGTTGCTCGTCTATCTGATGCAGGGGCATCCCTGGCAGATCGAAACGCATTTCTACTATTTTGCCGTCCTGGCAATGCTGTCAGGCTTTTGCGATATTCGCATTCTGCTGTGGGCAGCGGGGCTGATCGCGGTCCAGCATCTCGGGTTCAATGCGCTTCTTCCAGCAGCCTTGTATTCGGGCGGCAGCGATATCGGCCGGGTTGCTTTCCATGCGCTTGTCGTGGTGATCGAAACATTCATGCTGGCCGGTATCGTTTGGACGATCCGCGCGGCATTTCGTCAGGCCGAAGCGGACCGTCGTTCTGCTGAACATGCAGCTCAGGAGTTGAGACAGGTTCTCGACGTCCGCAGTCGCGAGTTGGTGCAAACCAAAGAACGCGCGGACATGACCGAGCGCGTGATGCTCGATTTCGAACGGGAGATGGCACGATCGATCGAAGTCCTGCATCGGACGGCGGTCGCGCTCGAAAGCAATGCCGACAAGCTCGGGGTCGCCTCGGCACGGACGACCGAGCAGGCTGTTACGGCCACCATCGCGTCTGACGAAACCGCCGCGAAGGTGAGGCTTGCCGCACAAGCTGGAGACGAGCTTGCCGAGACCATTTCCGAGGTCGGAGTCAACGCCACCCAATCGTCGCAACTCGCCAATGCGGCTGTTTCCGAGGCCAAGACGGCCAATGCGACGATCGACGAACTCGCCGAGGTTGCCGCGGAAATAACCAAGGTCACCGATCTGATCACGGCGATTGCAAGTCAGACCAATCTTCTCGCGCTGAATGCGACCATCGAGGCTGCGCGGGCGGGCGACGCCGGCCGCGGGTTTGCCGTTGTGGCGCAGGAGGTCAAGGCACTGGCCGGCCAGACGGCACAAGCTACTCGCGACATTGGCGCCCGTATCGCAGCCATGCAGCAATCGACCGGCCGTTCGGTTGGAGCCATCCAGTCGATCACGCATGCCATCCGTGATCTGGACACTGCGCATTCCCGCATCGCGTCCGCCGTCGAGCAGCAGGCTGAAGCCGCCCGCGAAATTGCCGGCAATGTAAATTCAGCCGCCCTGGGTGTGAGCAATGTAGCCGCGGCGATCGTGCAGATCGAAACCGCTGCAGACGACACGGCGGCGGCCGTTGCCGAACTGGGTGAGGCCGCCAAACAGGTGGCGAACCAGACACGCACCATCCGCGCGCGGGTGAAAGAATTCACGGCCGATATTCAGCGCGCGGTGGCCTAATGCGGGAAGGGTGGGCAGCGTCCTGAGGACACTGCCCACGAAGGTCAGTAGACGACGACGCTCCGGATGCTCTTGCCTTCGTGCATCAGGTCGAAGCCCTTGTTGATGTCCTCGAGTGGCAGAAGATGCGTGATCATCGGGTCGATCTCGATCTTCTTGTCCATGTACCAGTCGACGATCTTCGGGACATCGGTGCGGCCTCTTGCGCCGCCGAATGCCGAGCCTTTCCACACGCGGCCGGTCACCAGCTGGAACGGACGCGTTGAAATTTCCGCGCCGGCCGGTGCCACGCCGATGATCACCGACACGCCCCAGCCGCGATGGCAGGCTTCGAGTGCCTGGCGCATCACCGTCACGTTGCCGGTGCAGTCGAAGGTGTAGGCGGCGCCGCCGATCTGGTCGGCCGGCGTCTTGGTCATGTCGACGAGATAGGGTACGAGATCCTTGCCGATTTCCTTCGGATTGACGAAGTGCGTCATGCCGAACCTCTCGCCCCAGGATTTGCGCTCGTTATTGATGTCGACGCCGATAATCATGTCAGCGCCGGCAATGCGAAGGCCCTGGATGACGTTCAGGCCGATGCCGCCGAGACCGAATACGATCGCCTTCGCACCGATTTCCACCTTGGCGGTGTTGAACACGGCGCCGATGCCGGTGGTGACGCCGCAGCCGATGTAGCAGATCTTGTCGAACGGGGCGTCCTCACGCACCTTCGCGACGGCGATTTCAGGGAGCACGGTGAAGTTCGCGAAAGTCGAGCAGCCCATATAGTGGTGCAACGGCTTGCCATCGAGCGAGAAGCGCGAGGTGCCATCCGGCATCAGGCCCTGACCCTGGGTCGAACGGATCGCGGTGCAGAGGTTGGTCTTGCGCGAAAGGCACGACGGGCATTGGCGGCACTCCGGGGTGTAGAGCGGAATGACGTGATCGCCTTTCTTGACGCTGGTTACGCCCGGACCGACGTCGACCACGACGCCGGCGCCCTCATGCCCGAGGATGGCGGGGAAGAGGCCTTCGGGGTCGGCGCCGGAGAGGGTGAATTCGTCGGTGTGGCAGATGCCGGTAGCCTTGATCTCGACCATGACTTCGCCGGCCTTGGGGCCTTCCAGCTGAACTGTCATGATTTCCAGCGGCTTGCCTGCCGCCACAGCCACTGCTGCACGCACATCCATCGTTTTTCTCCGTTCCGGCGCCGCAAATCGTCCGCGGCCATCTCAGTCCTGCCTGTCATGCACCGATTGCAACGCCCGGCGCAATGACATTGCGGCGCATGTCCGTTAAACACGGCGGCCGCCGGGAATACAAAATCGTGAAGCCTTCTCCGACCGACCTTGCCCTTCGAGCAGCGCCGCTGACCTTTGTGTTCTTCTGGAGCACGGGGTTTATCGGCACCAAGTTCGGCATGCCTTATGCCGAACCCATGACATTTCTGTCGTTGCGAATGGCATTGGTCGTCGTAATCCTCGCTATCATTGTCGCCATAGCGCGTCCGCGCTGGCCCGTCGGTGCAGAGGTTGCTCACAGCGTGGTGGCCGGTATCCTCGTGCACGGGCTCTATCTTGCCGGCGTCTTCGTCGCCATCTCCCAGGGTGTGCCGGCCGGCATCTCCGCCTTGATCCCGGGCCTTCAGCCGATCCTGACATCGACCATCGCCAACCGCTTTCTCGGCGAGCGCGTGACACCGCTGCAATGGGGCGGGTTGGCAATGGGGCTCGTGGGCGTGCTGCTGGTGCTGCATGATCGCAGCATCGTGGCGTCTGGCTCGACACTCGGCTGGATTGCGTCCTTTGTCTCCCTGCTTGGCATTACGCTGGGCTCGCTTTACCAGAAGCGTTTCTGCGGCGCGATCGACTGGCGCAGCGGCAATCTGATTCAGTTCTCTGCCTGTCTCGTTCTCTTCGGCGCCGCGGCCTTGATACTTGAAACACGTCAGGTCGTGTGGAGCGGCGAGTTCATCTTCGCGCTGTTCTGGCTGTCCGTGGTACTGTCGACCTTCACGGTGGCGTTGATGTATTGGCTCATCAAGCGCATTCCTGCGACAAGGGTCGCGAGCCTGTTCTATCTTGTGCCCGCGACCACGGCCGTGATGGCCTGGCTGCTGTTCAACGAGCGTCTCGATGCCTTGTCGATCAGCGGCATCGTGCTCTGTGCGACGGCGGTGTTCATCGTCAACTACCGCAAGGCGTGAAGGTCAGGTCCTGACGTACGCGAAGGCGGCGAGGGCGCGCTTGCGCGCCGTGTCGTGTTCGATGATCGGATTCGGGTAGCTCTCGCCCATTGTGATGCCCGCACCGGCCAAGATCTGCTCTGAAGCGAGCCAGGGCTTGTGGATGAACTTGTCCGGCAGCCCTGCAATCTCAGGCACCCATTGCCGGACATAGGCGCCGTCCGGATCGAATTTCTCGCCCTGCAAGATGGGACTGAAGATGCGGAAATACGGCGCAGCATCGGCGCCCGAGCCCGCGACCCATTGCCAGCTCGCGGTGTTATTGGCGGGATCTGCATCAACCAGCGTGTCCCAGAACCATTGCTCGCCGAGCCGCCAGTCGATCAACAGATGTTTGATCAGGAATGAGGCGGTGACCATACGCACCCGATTGTGCATCCAGCCGGT
>JAEYVN010000529.1 GCA_023431725.1 Pseudomonadota bacterium | reverse complement strand
GTCCGAGGCGGCGACCTTGGTTGTATCTGCGGCCTGCGTTCGCTTGCCGGAGAAGAGCAAGTTCTGCAGCTTGTCGAGATAGAGATAAACGACCGGCGTCGTATACAGCGTCAGGATCTGGCTCAGGAGGAGCCCGCCGACGATCGTGTAACCGAGTGGCTGGCGCAGCTCGGCTCCGGCGCCAACGCCCAGCATGAGCGGCACGCCGCCGAGCAATGCGGCCATGGTTGTCATCAGGATCGGGCGGAAACGTAATACGCAGGCCTGATAGATCGACTCCTCGGGCGACAGCCCTTCGTTCCGTTCGGCTTCAAGCGCGAAGTCGACCAGCATGATGCCGTTCTTCTTCACG
Source organism: Pseudomonadota bacterium (assembly GCA_023431725.1). Taxonomy (GTDB): domain Bacteria; phylum Pseudomonadota; class Alphaproteobacteria; order Rhizobiales; family Xanthobacteraceae; genus Pseudorhodoplanes. The sequence continues at coordinate 4,194 of JAEYVN010000529.1, read as the reverse complement.
ATGCCGATCAGCAAGATCACCCCAATCAGCGCGATGACACTGAAATCCATGCCGACCAGCATCAGCAGGATCAGCGCGCCGATGCCTGCGGACGGCAGCGTCGACAGGATGGTGATCGGGTGGACGACGCTCTCATAGAGAACCCCGAGAATGATATAGATGGTGATCAAAGCCGCCAGGATGAGGAGCGGCGTGCCCGCCAGTGCATCCAGGAAGCCATTGGCATTGCCCTGGAAAGTGGTGGTGAGCGAGATCGGTTTGCCGCTTTCGCGCTGGATCTTGTTGATCGCCGCAACGGCATCGCCCAGCGCCGCGCCCGGCTTCAGATTGAAGGAGATGGTGGTCGACGGGAACAGGCCCTGGTGATTGATGACGATTGGTGCTGTCGTGGTTGACGCATCGACAAGGGTGCTGAGCGGCACCTGTTGCCCGGTCGAAGAGGTTACATAGATACCGCGCAGCGCCTCTGGGCCGGTCTGGAATCGCGGGTCGACCTCCAGCACGACGTGATACTGATTGAGCGATGTGAATATCGTTGAGACGATCCGCTGGCCGAAAGCATCGTCAAGGGTATTGTCGATCGTCGACGGCAGAATGCCGAAGGTCGACGCGACATCCCGTTTCACCGTTGCGTTCAGGCGTGGCCCGGAGTTTTCCTGGTCCGTCGTCACATCCGTGATTTCGGGAACCTGCTTCAGCTTGTCGAGGAAATAGGCCGACCAATGATCGAGTTCGTTCGAATCGGCGTCGCTCAATGTGTATTGAAATTGCGTCTTCGATAACCGTGCGCCGACGGTGATGTCCTGTGCCGCCTGCATGTAAAGCGTGATGCCGGGAATCGCAGCGAGCGATGTCTGCAGCCTGCGAATGATCTGGTCGGCGCTGGCATCGCGTTGGTCGCGCGGTTTCAGCGCAATGAACATCCGACCCTGGTTGAGCGTGACGGTCTGACCGCCAGCACCAATCGCCGCACCGACAGAGGCGATCGCCGGGTCCTTGCGGACAGCATTGATGACGGTGCGCATGCGATCGGTCATCGCATCATAGGAAATATCCTGCGCCGCCTCGGCGATGCCGACGATCAGCCCGGTATCCTGCTGCGGAAAGAAGCCTTTCGGGATGGCGACATAGAGATAGCCGGTGAAGCCGATGGTGCCGAGCATCACCATCAGCGTGATGAAGCGGTGCCGCAGGGCGACCTTGAGGCTTCGCTCATAGACGCCGAGGAGCGCGTCGAATGCCCGCTCCGACAGGCGATAAAGTCGCCCGTGTTGCATGTTCTGCTCGCTCTTGAGCAGGCGCGCGCAAAGCATGGGCGTGAGCGTCAGCGAGATCAGGAGCGACAGCACGAGCGACACGCTGACGGTCACAGCGAACTCGCGGAACAGCTTTCCGACATAGCCGCCCATGAAGAAAAGCGGGATGAAGACCGCGATCAAGGAAAAAGTGATCGATACGATCGTGAAGCCGATCTCACGCGATCCCTTGAGCGCAGCCTCCATCGGACTGTCACCCTTTTCGAGGTGGCGTACGATATTCTCGATCACCACGACGGCATCGTCGACGACGAAGCCGACCGAGATCGACAGCGCCATCAGCGACAGATTGTCGAGGCTGAAACCAAACAGGTAAAGCACGGAAAAGACGCCGATCAGCGACAGCGGTACCGTCACCGCAGGAATGACCGTCGCCCAGAAATTCCGAAGAAACAGGAAGATCACCATGACCACCAACGCGACGGTGAGCAGCAAGGTGAATTGCACATCCGAAACCGACGCGCGGATGGTCTGGGTGCGGTCGGAAATGATGTGGAGTTTGATGGCCGGCGGCAGCGACGCCTGCAACTGAGGCAGCAACGATTTGATGCGATCGACCGTCTCGATCACATTGGCGTTCGGCTCGCGCTGAACCGACATGAGAATGGTGCGCTGGTTGTTGTACCAGGCGGCCACTAGATTGTTCTCCGGCGCCTCGATCGCCCGGCCGATGTCGCGGATGCGCACCGGTGAGCCGTTGCGATAAGCGACGATCAGATCCTCATAAGCGGCCGGCTTCAGGAGCTGATCGTTGGTGTTGAGCGTAAAGGTCTGGTGCGGACTATTCAGCGTGCCCTTGGGTAGATCCACATTGGCCTGAGCCAGGACATTGCGGACGTCTTCGAGGCCGATGCCGCGATTGGCCAGGGCTTGGGGATCAACCTGCACACGGATCGCCGGCTTTTGCTGACCGCCGAGCCCGACCAGGCCGACACCCGGAATCTGCGAGATCTTGGGCAGCAGGATATTTTCCGCATAGGCATCGACGGTCGTCAGCGGCAGCGACTCCGATGTCAGTCCAAAGACGAGAACCGGCGTATCGGCCGGGTTTACCTTTCGGATCGTTGGCGGGTAGGGGATGTTCTGCGGCAGATTGGGACTGGCTGCATTGATGGCAGCGAGCACATCCTCGGCGGCCGTATCGACATCACGGTTCAGTTCGAATTGAACCGTGATCTGCGAGATGCCAAGCGCACTTGACGACGTCAACTGCGTGACGCCCGGGATCTGGCTGAATTGCTGCTCCAGCGGCGTTGCAACCGACGATGCCATGGTCTGCGGATCAGCGCCGGGAAGCTGCGCTGATACCTGGATGGTCGGATAATTGACGTTCGGCAGCGCGCTGACCGGCAATAGCCGATAGGCTGCTAGTCCGCACAACAGCAGGCCGACCATCAGCAACACTGTTGCAATCGGTCGCTGAATGAATGGCGCGGAAATGTTCACGGGATCGCTCGCTGCACGGAGCTTTCGAGTTCGTCGGTGCGGGCTGTCGTTCCTTGCAGAAGCTGGACGTGGGAGCCGGGTTGCAGCCGATATTGGCCGTCCACCACCACGGTCTCGCCGGCATTCAATCCCGAATCGATCAGATCGCGACCGTCGCTTGTCTGCCCCACAGTCACCGACCGCATCTGCACCGTCTCATCCGGGCCGACGACGTAGACGTAGGGACCGTTGGGGCCTTGCTGGACGGAAGAGGCTGCGACCGTCACGGCATTCGGCTGGATCTCGAGAAGCAAGCGAGCGTTGACGAGTTCGCCAGGCCAAAGCCGATGCTGAGAATTTGGAAAGTTCGCCCGCAGACGGATCGTGCCGGTCGTCTGCAGGATTTCGTTGTCGACCAAAGCCAGCGTGCCCTCGTCCAGCTTGATCTTGTCGTCCTGGCTATAGGCCAGAACCTTGAGCGACCCTTTGGCCATCTGCTCCTGAATTCGCGGCAAGTCGCCTTCGGGCAGCGTGAAAATCACCGAAATGGGCTCGATCTGCGTCACGACGACAAGGCCATTCGGATCCGTGGGGTGAATGATGTTGCCGGAATCGACCTGCCGGATACCTGTGATGCCGCTGATCGGTGAAGTCAGCCGGGTGTAGTCGAGCTGGATCTTCGACGCATCGATCAGCGCATCGTCGGCTTTGATTGCGGCTTCCAGCTGAGCCACCTGCGCATTTTGCGTATCCAGCAATTGCGGCGTTGCCCACCCGTTCTTGGCCAGCTCCTTGTAACGGGCGAGATTTCCCTGCGCGTTGACAAGCTGCGCCTGATCGCGATTGCGCGTGGCGACAACCTGATCGAGCTGCGCCTGATAGGGGCGTGGGTCGATCTGCGCGAGCAGATCGCCGGCTTTAACAGCCTGTCCCTCGTTGAATGCGATTTGTGTAATTTGTCCCTGAATCTGGCTGCGGACGACCACAGTGTTGAATGCGATCACCGTTCCGACGCCGCGCAAATAGATCGGGACATTCGTTGGGGCGATCTTTTCAGCGATCACCGGCACGCGGGGCATCGGTAGTGTCGCCGTTTCGGCACGCTGCGGGCGCTCCCAATGGAAGTAGGAAAATGCACTGCCGGCGACCAGGAGTATGAGCGCTGCGAATACGCCAACTCTACGAGGCATGATCGCTCTCCCTCTATCTCGTGCCGTCAGCAACCGCTCGATGAAGCTTGCGCGCCGTTCGTTGAAGTTGCGGGCGAACCTGCGAAGCAATTGGTTCCGGTTCCGATCGTCGGTAATGATGGATTCTGCGTGAGATCGACCGGCGCCGGACTCAATCCGCCGACGCCAAGCTCGGTCGCACCCATCGGGATGCCGACCCGGCCAACGCTGCCGGGAATCGCAATTCCAGTCGGCGAAGATGCCGATGCTGCAGGCCGTGCCAA
>JAEYVN010000521.1 GCA_023431725.1 Pseudomonadota bacterium | reverse complement strand
GGCCTTTTCTACGGCGGCGCTCCAGAGCTTGAAGCCGATGAATGTCGCTTCCATCGGGTCGTTCGGCACGGCCTTGTCGTTGCCGGTGAACGCGCGCCAGCGCCGCGTGAAGTCGCGATTACAGGGCTCGTTGACGGCGCCGAGATAACTCCAGCTCGCCAGATGGCCGGCCATCGGCACGCTGGTCAGCGATGTCAATTCGCTTTCGCCGATCGACAGGGTCATCACCGGCAGCGACTCCGGCGAGATCAGCTGGCGCGCATATTCGCGAAAGAAATGCACGTTGGAATCGCCGCTGATGGTCGACACGATCGCCGCCTGGCCGCGCCCGAACACCAACATGCGCTCGATCGCCTCGCGCCAGCTGCGCTCGCCGAACGGAACATAGGTTTCCGTAATCGCGTCGGCATCAATGCCGCGCGAGACGAGATAACTCCTCAGGATCGCATTCGTCGTGCGGGGATAGACATAATCCGTCCCCACCAGAATGAACCGCCGGCGGCCCTGCGCGAGCAGATAATCGACTGCCGACAACGCCTGCTGGCGCGGCGTCGCACCGGTATAGAAAACATGCGGCGATTGTTCCTCGCCTTCGTACTGGCTCGGATAGAACAGGATGCCATCGTGCCGTTCGAGAATCGGCAGCACCTTCTTCCGCGATGCCGACGACCAGCAGCCGAAGATCGCCGCGACATGTCCGGTCTCCAGCATCTCCTTCGCATGCTGCGCGTAGCGCGCAGGCTCCGAACCCGGATCGGCGATCACCGCTTCCAGCGGACGGTGCAACAAGCCGCCGGCCTGATTGACCTGTTCGATCAGCATGACGATCAGCTGCTGCAGCGGTCGCTCGCTCGCGGTCAGCGTTCCCGACAGCGAATGCAGGATACCGATGTGAATCGCACCGTGATCGAGCTCCTTGAAGTAGCCGCCGATCGACGTCACCAGCGATTGTGAGCGCGCGGCCAGATCGTCCGCCGTATGCAGCACGGATTCGCTTGCTTCGGCGACCTCCGAAATCGCCGACTGGATATCCGGCAAGGCGCGCGCCACCGTCAACGCCACGCGATTGGCTTCGTTGCCGATCTCGTCCAGTTCGACCAGTTGCTGCTGCAGCATCGCATTGAGATCGCGATTGACGATATGCGTAGCATCGACGCTGCTGGTCACGGCGCCGATGGCCTCGGCGGTTTGCCTGACCGCCGTCTGGATGCCGACAATCTGACCGCGAATTTCATTGGTCGCCCGACCGGTCTGATGCGCGAGCTCCTTGACCTCGCTGGCCACCACCGCAAAGCCGCGGCCGGCTTCACCGGCGCGCGCGGCTTCGATGGTCGCGTTCAATGCCAGCAGCGACGTCTGTCCGGCGATCGACTGGATCAGCTTCAGCACGACGTCGATCTGCTGGGCGGCGTCGTGCAGACTGCGAACGCTCGCATCGGCATTGCGAAGATCGGCACCGGTGCGTTCGCTCGCGATCCGGGCCGCATCCACATGCTGGCCGGACTGCAAAACAATCTCGCGAACCTTCCGCGCGGTCTCCGCGACCTTCGCGGCATCCATGGCGGCGGCTTCCGCGACCTGGGCAGCGCTCGCCACCCGATCCGACATGTTGCGATTGCGCGTGGCCAGATCGTTAGCCGTCGTGCGGATCCGTTCGCCGGCGCCGGTGAACGTCGCCATCACATCGTTGATGGCCACCTGGAAACGACGCGTGATGAAAACACGGCCCGCCTGCTTGAGCCGGGATTCCGTCGCGCGCCGGTCGCGGTCGATGGCGATGTCGTCGGCCTGGCCGAGCGCGACCCGCATCGCCTCCGCCGCTTCGTCGAATTTCTGGAGCGCACCATCGCCGATCGCCTCGGGCAAGGTGGCAAAACGATCGCCCTGGGCGATGCGGATGAGACCCGCAATCAGGTTCGACAGCCGGTTTTCGGCAAACAAGCCGATCAGGAACGCGCCGGCCGCAGCAACGACGACACCGGGGACAGCACCAAATGTGTCACCCACTGCAAGCGTGGCCGCCGCAACAAGAAAGGCCGGGATAGCAACCCAGAAGGCTGGCTTTCCAAAACCATGCGTCATGAAATTCAATCGCGACCTGGTGTGTTCAATTTAATTCAAGTCGCACGCGCTCGGTTGCAAAAGCGTTGCGATCCACCACCGGTCTTCGCTCGAATAAGTGGCAGTGCCGCTCATATTTTGTGCGGCTTCAATTCGGCTTCGCTGAGACTCCTTCCGCCTGGATGGCATCAAAGCCGCTGCTTTCGCTCTTTGCATTGGCGCATTTGCTCACGCGAACCGCCACTCACGTTGCTCGCATAAGCCCAGCCAATAAAAATGGCCGGGCTTTTCGGCCCGGCCATTTTCCGATTCCAGCTTTTAAAACCGGATCAGGTATTCATCGACTCGAAGAACTCGCCGTTGCTCTTCGTGTTGCGCAGCTTGTCGAGCAGGAAGTCCATCGCATCCATGGTGCCCATCGGGTTGAGGATACGGCGGAGCACATACATCTTCTTGAGCGTCTGCGGCTCGACCAGCAGTTCTTCCTTGCGGGTGCCGGACCGCGTGATGTCCATCGCCGGGAAGGTGCGCTTGTCGGCCACCTTGCGGTCGAGGATGAGTTCGGAATTGCCGGTGCCCTTGAACTCTTCGAAGATCACTTCATCCATGCGCGAACCGGTATCGATCAGCGC
>JAEYVN010000501.1 GCA_023431725.1 Pseudomonadota bacterium | reverse complement strand
GGGCGAGCTGAAGGGGCTGCTCGGCGAGCAATCGGTGACCCTGTTGCGTCTCGAAGGCGTGGCGCCGTCCGTGTCGCATCGCGTTGCCGTCCTCGCCACATTGCTCAAGCCGTTTGGGGCGGTGGAGACTCTGGCCGAGGAGACGTCGCGCTCGATCTGGCGCACGATCCGCGACGTTCGCCCGCTGGCCGAGCAGAGCTATCAGCCGGTGTGGCGCATTTCGACAGCGCCGATGCTGGGCGCAGCGCTGGCGCAATCGATCGCGGCGGAGACGGACGCATCCTATTACTTCGACTGGGCTGGTGGTCTGATCTGGCTCGGCGTTCCCAAATCGCGTGACGCCGGCGCTGCCGCAATACGCAAGTCCGTGGCCGCAGCGGGCGGTCATGCGACCTTGATCCGCGCACCGGCCGCCGTTCGCGCCGCCGTCGATGTGTTCGAGCCGCAGGCCGAAGGTGTCGCAACCCTGACCAAGCGGGTGAAGGACAGCTTCGATCCCAAGGGCATCCTCAATCCCGGTCGCATGTGGGCGGGGGTGTAGAGAGTGTTGTTTTTTGCGAGATCGCAGATCGTTTCTTACCTTCCCTTGAAAAGGGGAGGTCGACTGACTGAGCAGAGCGAAGTCAGTCGGGTGGGGATCAACTTGAGAAAAGACCCCCACCCCAACCCTCCCCCTTTTAGGGGGAGGGAGTCAGCAAACACTGGTCGGTGGATTTAGTCATGCAGACCAATTTCTCGCTCGCTCAGCTTGCCGATCCGGCGGTCGCCGAATCCAACAAAATCCTGCGCGCCTGCGTGCATTGCGGCTTCTGCACCGCGACCTGCCCGACCTACGTGTTGCTCGGTGATGAGCTCGATTCCCCGCGCGGCCGCATCTATCTCATCAAGGACATGCTTGAGAATGACCGGCCGGCGACGCCCGACGTGGTCAAGCATGTCGATCGCTGCCTCTCCTGTCTCTCCTGCATGACCACCTGTCCGTCGGGGGTGCATTACATGCACCTCGTCGATCACGCGCGGGCGCATATCGAGACGACCTATCAGCGCCCCGTCCGCGACCGGCTGACGCGTTGGCTGCTTGCCAATGTGCTGCCGTATCCGGCGCGGCTGCGAGCGGCACTGAAAACGGCCTGGCTGGCAAAGCCATTTGCGCCTTTGCTGACGGCATTTGGCTTCAAGCCGATCGCCGCCATGCTGCGTCTTGCCCCGGCGACGACGCCTGCGGCACGGGCGCGGCGCCACGTTCATCCGGCCGAAGGCGAGCGCAAGGGACGCGTGGCGATGCTGTCCGGCTGCGCGAATCAGGTGCTCGGCGCGAACATCAATGACGCGACGATCCGCCTGCTCAATCGCAAGGGCATCGAGGTCGTGACCCCCAGGGGCGAGCAATGCTGCGGCGCTCTCGTTCATCACATGGGTCGCGAGCATCAGGCCCATCAGCAGGCCAAGGCCAATATCAGGCTGTGGATGGCGGAGATCGAAGGCGAGGGACTCGATGCCATCGTGATCAATGTGTCGGGTTGCGGCACCACCGTGAAGGACTATGGCTTCATGCTTCGCAACGATCCGGCCTATGCCGGCAAAGCGGCGCAAGTATCTGCACTGACAAAGGATATCAGCGAATATCTGGCCAGTTTGCCGCAGGACGAACCGTTGCCGTCAACGGGTCTGACGGTCGCTTATCATGCCGCTTGCTCGCTTCAGCATGGTCAGCGCATCACGCGACAGCCGAAAGAGTTGCTCGCGCGTTACGGATTCATCGTTAAGGATATAGCCGAGGCTCATCTCTGTTGCGGATCAGCAGGAACATACAATATCCTGCAAAGCGAAATTGCGCAGTCGTTGAGGGATCGAAAGATCGCAAACATCGCGCAAGTGAATCCCGACGTGATCGCTGCAGGCAATATTGGATGCATGACTCAGATCGCGTCAGGAACGTCGATACCGGTGGTTCATCCGGTCGAGTTGATCGACTGGGCTACCGGAGGCCCGAGGCCGGCGGGATTGACCGGTCGCGCGCGTGCGATGTCTTCAGCCGAACCAGAGACGGCAGCATCGTCCGCTCTCGCGTAGCGACAGCGTAGCGCAAACATTCGGAGACGAGGTCATGGCGAAGAAGGCTAAAAAGGCTAAGAAGGCCAAAAAAGCCAAGAAGGGCAAAAAGGCCAGTAAGGTCGTAGCGGCGAAGAAGAAGAAATCCGCTAAGAAGGCGTCCAGGAAGAAGACTTCCAAGAAGAAGGCCGCCAAGAAAGGCACGAAGAAGGGCGCGAAAAAAGGCGCCAAGAAGGGCGCCAAGAAAGGCGCGAAGAAAGCGTCCAAGAAGTCTGCAAAGAAGGCCTCCAGGAAGAGCGCACCGAAGGCCAAGAAGGCCAAGGCGAAGAGAAAGTCCTCCCCTCGCAAGGCGAAGGCAGCACCGGCCCCGGCCGAAGAGTCCGCTCCGGCTGAGGAATCCTCTGGCGGTCTCGGCTCGCTCCTGAGCGGCTATCGTCCCTTCGGCGGTTCCAGCGAAAGCAGCTCCTGACCTCGCGTTTGAAAGCAACTGGTCGTCATCGTGATGGTGGCCAGCGCAATAAGATCGGCCCGGACCTGAACAAGGCCGGGCCGATCTCATTTTATGGACTTGTGGCTGGCAGACTTGCGGCTGGGAGTCTTGCGGCTGGGAGACTTGCGGCAGGCAGACTTGCGGTGGCGGACTTGCCGTGGGGACTTGCCGTTGGGACTTGCCGCTGCGATCGGGAAATTCGAGCCGATGCCCGTGCGGTTCCGGATCGCCATCACGGCGCAGGTTATCGCGCCGCTGTTCGATACCATTTACCAGCCGGCTCGATAGGCTGGCTTTGTCACGCCATAGGCCCGCTTTGTTGCATCGGTTCGGTTGCGCCCATAGTGTGGCGGTTTCAGACGTCCGCATCGGTCCCGCAGCGCAACGAGTAGCTAGTGTCCTTCGATTCCGAAGCTCGTATAAGAAAGCGCCGCGAAAGAATGCGAACTTCGCAATCGGGACACTGACACCGCGGCCGTTTCACAGGCGCCAACCCAGCCGGGAGGTTTTACGATGGCTTACAATATTCTCATCATGGGGGCGGCTTACGGGTCGCTTCTGGCATCCAAGATGCTGTTTGGCGGTCATAAGATCCATCACGTCTGTCTTCCCGCGGAGGCCGATCTGATCAACGCCGAGGGCTTTCGCGTCCGCTTGCCGGTGAAGGGCCGCAAGGATCCGGTGCTGCTCGACTCACGCAAGCTGCCGGGCAAGGTCACGGCCGGCGGTGCCGCGGGCGTCAACCCCGCCGATTACGATCTCGTCGGTCTTGCCATGCAGGAGCCGCAATATCGTTCGCCAGGCGTGCGCGAACTGCTCGATGCGGTGGCGAAGTCGCGCGTGCCTTGCATGTCGATCATGAACATGCCGCCGCTGCCCTATATGCGGCGCATCCCGGGACTCGATGCCGACTCGCTGAAGCCCGCCTATACCGATCCCAGCGTGTGGGACAATTTCGATCCGGCCAAGCTGACCCTGTGCAGCCCGGACCCGCAGGCGATCCGTCCGCCGGATGAGCCGGCGAACGTGTTGCAGGTGACGTTGCCGACCAACTTCAAGGTCGCGAAGTTCGGCGATGACAAGGACACCGCGATCCTGCGTCAGCTCGAGCAGGAGATTGATGCGATCCGCTTCGATCCGGGCGACGGCACGCCAATCGAACTGCCGGTCAAGCTTCGCGTTTCTGACTCGCTTTTCGTGCCGCTGGCCAAATGGGCGATGCTGCTGGCCGGCAATTACCGCTGCGTCACGGCGGATGGCATGCGGACGGCGCAGGAGGCTGTTCACAGCGATATCGAGACCTCGCGCGCGGTCTACAACTTCGTCAATGATCTGGTGGTGAAGCTAGGCGCCAATCCGAACGATCTCGTGCCGTTCGAGAAATATGCCGCCGCCGCGCAAAGCCTCATTCGCCCTGCCTCGGCTGCACGCGCGCTCAATAACGGTGCGCCCAACATCGAGCGGGCCGACAAGCTGGTGCAACTGATCGCCAAGCAGCATGGCCTGAGCCTGCCGGCCATCGATGCACAAGTCGCTTTGGTCGATCAGCGACTGGAAGCGAATCGTAAAAAGGCAGCCTGATTCTTCGTTCAATTCAGGGTGGAAAAGGCGCTTGAAACAGGACGTTTCAGGCGCCTTTTTCGTGTCTTTCCTGCAACAGATTAACGGATTGTGACAACGGCGTGTGAATCGGCGCTGTTCTGAGGCGGAAACGCACAAAAAGGCAGCAACTGCCAAATATTTGCATTGGCGATTTTGATCCCGCAATGCCGGAATGAATGCAACTGCAATTCGACGCAGGGGGTGGTGCTCGGAGTGCGGCGTGTCCGGTCGCGAACGGTCGCCGAACTCAGAATACCAGGGGAGTTGAACTTGAAGGGGCTAGCCATGAGGAAATTCGCAGTACCGGCGGTTCTTGCTGCCGCCGTTTTGACCAGCGCGCCAGCGCTCGCCGCCGATCTGAAGGCGGTCTACAAGGCAGCGCCGCCGCCGCCGGTGTCGTACAATCCTTGGGATGTTGCGATCGGTGCCGGTGTCGCCACTGACTATAATTTCCGCGGTATTTCGCAGTCGGATCGCAAGCCGTCTGTGAACGCCTATTTCGAGCCGCGCTACAACGTGACCAAGGATTTCCAGCTTTACGCGGGTGTTGGCGGTTACAGCATTGATTTCCCGAACCGCGCTGCAGCTGAAATCGATTTCTACGGCGGTTTCCGCCCGACCTTCGGCGCTCTCGCGCTCGATTTCGGCGTTTGGTATTACTATTACCCGGGCGGGCAGTGCTTTAACGCCGCTGGTCCGTCGGCCGATTGCATCTTCAACGGCAACCTGCCGAACGGCAACGTGATCAAGAAGGACGCCAGCTTCCTCGAGTGGTACGGCAAGGCCGCGTACACGTTTAACGACAACTTCAACATGGGCGTCGGCGCCTTTTACGCCAATGACTGGTTGAACACCGGTGCAGAGGGCACCTACGGCAACGTCACCGCCAAGTTCACTGGTGTGGCTTTGCCGAACGGCTGGAACTGGTACGTGTCCGGTGAATACGGTCATTATTGGCTCGGCACGACCGACAGCTTCTATGGCAATACGCCGCTGCCGGATTATTCGACCTGGAACGTCGGCATCGGTTTCACCTACAAGGCGGTTACCATCGATCTGCGTTATTACGACACCGACCTCTCCAAGGCTGATTGTAACGTCCTGACCGGTGCTCAGACGGCGACCTTCGATCCGAGCAACATCACGGCGATCAACCCGGGTGGCCTCGGTTCTAACTGGTGCAGCGAGGCATTCATTGCCAAGCTGTCCTTCGACACTACGTTGTCGGCTCTGAAATAAGCCGGACTTCGAAC
>JAEYVN010000450.1 GCA_023431725.1 Pseudomonadota bacterium | reverse complement strand
GGCCACAGCGATTGTCGCGCTAGCCGCGACAATCCGCATTTGCCGGCCGTGTCCTGACCGTTTGATGCGGGTAACAAGGATGCGTGTGCACTCGATGCGCACGCATTCTTCGGTCATCGCGCTTCGATCATCGCGTCTCGACGATGAAGTCGGTATGCAGCCCGGTCTCGCGGCCGAGGCCGTGGTCGGAAATGATCAGCGACGCGCCGGCGGTGATGTATTCCGACACGCGTTCGGCAATGTCCTGCGGAATATCGATGCGATCGAGCACGCTGGCGATGCTCGGAACCGGCTGCACGTCAACCGCCTTCATATCCATCTTCGCCGTATGCCGGGCGGGCACGGCGACGCGGCGCCCGAACTCGTCGATGCGGAAGGTTGTCTTCGGCTTCTCAACATGCGGCAATTCGGCCGGCAGCGTCACCGCCGTCCAGCGCAATTCCCGGCTGTCGTCGTCCTTGGCGTGCGCGGTCAGAACGTGCGTGCCGAAAATGGCCTTCTCGTCCTGGAAACTGACGGGGGCACTGAACAACGGGATAAAGCCCTGCCGCACGAACAGCTTCTTTTCCTTGCGGCTGATGAACACCGAGATCGGACCATTCGGCGACGACTTCTTCTGCTTGGCTTGCAGCGATTGCGCGAAGCTGTCGAGAATGGCGTCCGGGATATCGGCCTGAGGCCGATTGACCGAGCCGGTGATTTGCTCCTGCGATGGCAATTCTTCGGTTGCCGGTGCGACCGCGGTCGTGTCCTGGGTGGCCGGCTTTGGCGCAGCGTCGGCCACAGCGTCGGTCTTCGGCTCTGCCACCGCATCGGTCGCGACCAGCGCAATGCCGGCCGTACGCGTCAGTGGCTGCGTCGTGGTGTCGAGCGTCCGGCGCAGTGGCGGGGTGGTTTCGACGGTGTTCGGCATGAGCTTCGGCTGGAACAGCTTGGCGTGCGCTACATCATAGGGAGCCGTGTCCTCGCGTGAGATAACGACACGCGCGCCGAGCTTGGTCGTGCGCCACAGGTAATTGGCGAATTGTTCCGGCAGACGGACGCAGCCATGCGAAGCCGCGTAGCCGGGCAGGGCGCCCTGGTGCAAGGCAATGCCCGACCAGGTCAACCGCTGCATGTATGGCATCGGCGCGCTGCTATAGATGTTGGAGCGATGGTGCCGGTTCTTCTGGATCACGCTGAAGACGCCGGTCGGGGTCGGATTCGTCGCTTTGCCGGAGGAAATCGGCGTCTGCGCCACCTGCCTGCCGTTGGCATACAGGGTCGCCCGCTGCGACTTGAGTGACACAACCAGAACGTGCGGTCCGGCCGGCGGCGGTGCATCCTTCTGCTTCGCCGCAACGGTTTCCTTCACCGGGGCCGGCCTGGCGGACTGACGAATGGCTGGACGCTGCGCCGGTTCCGGGCGGCGGCGATAGTCCCGAGGGTAATAATAGGGATCCGGGTGGCGATACTCCCGATAATAGAAAAAGCCGTCCTGCGCCTGCGCCGAAACCGGCAGGATCGCGCCGGAACCGGCGAGGCAAATGACGGCCAAGGTGCCGGCACCGCCGAAATAGGCGACCTTTTTTGGGCGCGAAAATACGCTCTTGCTTTGCACGTCAAAAATCCTCAAACCCCGGAGCGTCACCACTTTATTCGCCGAATCCGAACATAATGTTAGTAAGCGCAACCCATGCGGTAATGTCTCAGACGCTCCGCGGCCGTATCCGGTTCAATGGTGTTGCTTTTGCGATGGATTCCTGCCCATTGGCCGGCAGCAGCCTCCTGTGAGGAGAGGATCATGAGTCAAGCCGCTGAAAAGCTCTCCACGAAGAGCCCCGTTTCCATGAAAGACGCCCACTTCAACTGGGAGGACCCGCTCGATCTTGAGGGGGATCTGACCGAAGAAGAGCGGATGGTACGCGACACCGCGCGGGGGTATTCGCAAGATAAGTTGATGCCGCGTGTGCTCGAGGCGTATCGCAACGAGACCATCGACCGCGACATCCTGCCCGAAATGGGAGCTCTGGGCCTCCTTGGCCCGACCATCCCTGAGGAATACGGCGGCGCAGGTCTTGGATATGTTGCCTATGGCTTGATCACCCGCGAGGTCGAACGCGTCGATTCCGGTTATCGCTCGATCATGTCGGTGCAGTCGTCGCTGGTGATGTATCCGATCTACGCCTATGGCACCGAAGCGCAGCGCAAGAAGTATCTGCCGAAGCTTGCCACCGGCGAGATGGTCGGCTGCTTCGGCCTGACCGAGCCGGATCACGGTTCGGATCCCGGCTCGATGGTGACGCGTGCCGAGAAGGTGCCGAATGGCTATCGGCTCACCGGCACGAAGATGTGGATCTCCAATTCGCCGATCGCCGACATCGCCGTGGTCTGGGCGAAACTCGACGGCAAGATCCGCGGCTTTATCGTCGAACGCGGCACCGAAGGTTTCTCGACGCCGAAGATCGAAGGCAAGCTGTCGCTGCGCGCATCCGTCACCGGCGAGATCGTGCTCGATAACGCCTTCGTGCCGGAAGACGCCCTGCTGCCGAATGTATCGGGCCTCGCTGGTCCGTTCGGTTGCCTCAACAATGCCCGCTACGGCATCGCCTGGGGTGCATTGGGCGCCGCTGAATTCTGCTGGCATGCCGCGCGTCAATACACGCTCGACCGCAAGCAGTTCGGCCGCCCGCTGGCTGCCAATCAACTGATCCAGAAGAAGCTCGCCGACATGCAGACCGAGATCACGCTCGGCTTGCACTCCGCGCTTCGTCTCGGCCGTCTGATCGAGGCCGGCCGTGCGGCGCCTCCGGCGATTTCCATGCTGAAGCGCAACAATTGCGGCAAGTCGCTCGACATCGCCCGCGTTGCCCGCGACATGCATGGCGGCAACGGCATTGCCGACGAATTCCACATCATGCGCCATGTCGCCAACCTGGAAACCGTAAACACCTACGAGGGCACGCATGACATCCATGCGCTGATCCTCGGTCGTGCACAGACCGGCATTCAGGCATTCTTCTAAAGAGCATGATCCCGAAAACTGAAATCCGGTTTTCGGGATCGCCGCGCTCAAAGAAGAACGAAAAATGGATCTGACATCGGGTTTGTTATTGAGTGCCGCCGGTATTGCCGGCGGCACACTTGCGACTCTGGCCGGCGGCGCTGGCCTGGTCACGTTTCCGAGCCTTCTGGCTGTCGGTCTTCCGCCGGTGGTGGCCAGCGCCTCCAATCTTGTCGCGCTGACGCCCAGCAGCTTCGTGGCGGCTTTTATTGACCGCAGCCAACTGCCCGCATTGAATCGAGCTTTTGCCGGCCTCGTCATCGCGTCCGTGGGCGGCGCGGCCATCGGTGCGCTGTTGCTGACCGTGACCTCGACGCGCGTCTTTGAAATTCTGGTGCCGCTGCTGCTCGGCTTTGCAACGATCCTGTTCGCCTTTGGCGAAAAGATCAGTGCCGCGATCCGCAGCCGGTCGCTGGCTCGTCATGGGCGCGAGCCTGAAATCAAGGTTACATCGATGCCGATGTTGCTGCCCGTGTCCGTTTACGGCGGATATTTCGGCGCCGGCGTCGGCGTGCTGTTGCTGGCGGTGCTGTCGCTCGCCACCGGCGGCGAATATCGCCCCGCCAATGCGGTCAAGAATCTGGTGGCCGCCTTCAACGGTGTTGTGGCTATGGTCATTTTCACCGTGCAGGACGTGATCAATTGGCCGGCCACGCTCGCCATGATGGCGGGAGGTTTGATCGGCGCGCAGATCGGCACGCGGATCGCCCGCTATGCACCGCGCGAGGTCATGCGGTGGGTGGTGGTCGTCATCGGCGTCATGCTGACGGCGACCTACACCTGGCGCTACTGGTTCTGACAGACGCGTTTGCGAGCGAAGTGGTCCCGTTCGCGTGAAGAAAACGCGGCAAAATCACGTGTCAGCCGCCCTTGGTCATCTGGCAAAGGGTGACGAGCCGGTCGGTCATTGCGCTCTTGGGATCGGCGAGATCGGCGACGACGTTGAAATGGTGTTTGCCCGGCACGGCCTCGTAGCGGGTCTTCGTGCCTGCAGCGCCCCATGTGTCGGCCATGACCTTCGATTGCCGCAGGAATTCAGGCAACTCTGCCGCGCCGACAACGACATCAAGCGTCTTTCCTTTCGGTGCCGGCCAGAACAGCGGTGAAGATATGCGGGCGCTGGCCTCGTCCAGCTTGTAATCGGCATTCATGTCGGTGTGGACCAGCGGCGTCAGATCGAACACGCCGGAGATCGCGTAGCCGACCGG
>JAEYVN010000422.1 GCA_023431725.1 Pseudomonadota bacterium | reverse complement strand
TCCGGGTCGTAAAGCGTGATCGACCAGAACGCATCGACCGGCGGCATCGTGCCCTTGTCGAAATGCAGTACGTATTTTTGCGCGCCAGTCAGCGGCTGCCCGGTCTCATCGCCGAGATTGAGAGGATAGATCGCGTCCTCGGGCAAATTTGCGCCAAGACCAGCCTGCGCAACGATCGCGCGCTTCAGGTAGTAATTGCCATACACCCCCATGGTATCGGTGTTCATCGACCAGTGATTGGCGACGCGCGCCAGGGTCGGGATTTTCCATTCCATCAGCCGCTGGCCGGCTGCCGGCGCACCAGCCAGGCCCGCCCTGACGGCCGGCGGGGCCTTGTCCAGATCAAAGCTCTTGCCGGGCTCGAAGCCGAGCTGCCTCAACTGAGCGATGATCGGCTGATCGGTGATGTGCGTCGGATGCAGCTTCAACAATTCGGCGGCATAGGCAAAATAGCGCGCGGCCGGCATGGCATCGACCTGGGTCTTGGGCGGCGTATTCATATCGACGCTTGGATCGATCTTGACGTCGGGGACCCGCGGCGCCTTTCCCCAATCTGAAAGACGCGTGACCTTCAATCCAGACTGGATCTTGTGAACCGCGGGGTAATCCGCCGGGCCATCGGTCTTGGTTCTCCCGATCACCCAGACATAGGGCGTCGGAGCATCAATGCGTTGCGTCTCCTTCGGCAGCTTGAATTCCTCGACGGCGCGCTCACGCAAATCCGGCCGCCAGCCGGGCGGCGTCACGAGATAAGTTGCCGCCTGCGTTCCGGTCGTCCGCCGTCCCGGCGACGCGAACACATCCGACCACATGTCCAGCATCGGCAGCAGATAATAGCGTCCATCGGTGTCCGGCACCGATATGACGAGCGGCTCTTGCGTCATGTCGAGCCAGGCAATCGAATAGAGCGTATCGAAATTCGGACGCACGACGCCCTTGAAATCCGCCGGCGGATATTCCGGGACATTCGTGAACATGTTCATCGGCCCCTTGCCGAATTCCTTGCCGGGCTCGACATTGGTGAATTGCCGACGCGTCACATCCATCGTGATCAACGGATAAAAATACAGGTAGGCATCGACACCGATCGCGTGCGCCCGCTGCTCGGTCATGTCATTGGCCGCGCTGATCGACGGCGGCATTGCGATCAAAATGGACAGTAGAATAGCGGCAATCCATGCACTTGCCCTTACAACACGCATGCTTTCCTCCTCGCGGCATTTCGAAAGAAAGACGGTCTTGTCGATCAGGAACGTGCGAGGCAGCAACGTGGCTGGCCCCTTTACAATCTTCTTATTCTACGCGTCGCATCATTTCGCGGAAGCCGACAACATCGGGATCAAACATAACGTGTTCGTGAGCCAGAGAGGCGTGGCGTCGACAGTCCCGCCACGATCCGCGCTATCGATTGCCGAGATATCGATAGAGGACGTCGTCCCACCACGAGCTCTGCACCGCTTTCAAGATTGCAATGTTGAGCGGTTTGCGAAGCGTACTGTCCGGGGGCAGCGCGAAGGCATAGTGCTGCGGATCGAAGCTGACATCGAGAAGCTGGACGGTGGAGCGGAAATCCTGATTCACGATCCACGCCAACAACGGCCGATCGTAGACGAAGGCATCAATCTCGCCGCGCCTCAGCGCCTGTAGCCCGTCCCTTGCATTCGGATAGGCCGTGTAGTTCACGCGAATCCGCGACAGCACTTCCTCGGTCGATGAACTCGTCACCATGCCAACCCGCACCTTCGTCAGATCGGTGACGCTCTGTACATTGCCGTGCAGCTGCCGGATTGTCAGCGCCGAGGTGATGCCTGCTGTGAAAACAGCGATTGCGATGATTGATCCGACCATCCAGAGCATCGCAATGAAGCGACCAGGCATGGTACGCGGCCCGGCATGACCGATGCCGCGTTGCGTCATCGCGACGGTCGTCCACCACACGCTTGAGCTCAGGCCCTTGGCGACCGTGCCGCCGAATTCCTCGTTGTGGCGGCGTTCGAAGAACCAGACGACCAGGCCAACAGCCAATGCAAGGCCGACCAACGCAAGCACCGCCTGCAAAAAGCCAAATGATGTGAGCGCGCGCATTACCGGCGTCCAGCTCGCAACACCGCCAGCGGCGACAGCGATACCAAGCCCGGTGGCATAGAATGGCGCGGTGAAGTCCAGCGTCTCTTCACGCGCCGCAGTGACGGTCAACGCTGCGACCGCGATATCGAATTTCTTAGCGGCAACGCCGTCGACGAGCCCCTGCACGGTGTCTTCCTCGACGAAACGGTAGTGAAGCTTTTTCTCGTCCGCGATGCGGCGCCAGAGATCGATGCTGATACCGCTCCACGTCCCGTCCGATGATTTCATCGCAAAGGGCGCAGCTTCCTTGGTGCCCACCGACAGAGGACGTTCGGCCGTGTAACCGGATTGATCAAACGATGCCGTCTGCGCCAGAACACCGCCTGCCATCGCAACAACCAGCAACGGCCACACCAGACTACAGATCAGACGACGGAAAAAGCGCGCCCCGCCCACTTTCATCGAATAGCACCCGCCTCCTCGCCGACCACTGCGGCCGTTACATCGAGCCGGGAACCTAACATACGCGCCCGATGGCGGAATAGCTGGGGCGTCTCATTCGGCCGCTTCACGCACAAAGGTCGCCGCCTTCGTCCGCATGGTGACGAGCTCTTCGGCTGCGGTCGGATGCACCGCCATCACGGCGTCGAAATCGGCCTTGGTGGCGTTCATCTTGATGGCAATACCGACGACCTGAATGATCTCGCCCGCATCCGGCCCGACGATGTGACAGCCGAGTACGCGATCCGTCTCGCCATCGACAATAAGCTTGAAGAACGATCGTGTGTTGCGCGCAGCCAGCGTCGCCTTCATCGGCCGGAAGCTGGTCTTGTATATATCGATACGCGCGAAATCGCGCCGCGCCTCGGCTTCAGTGAGGCCGATGACGCCGACTTCGGGTTCTGAGAAAACCGCTGTCGGGATATCGCTGTGATCGGCCGCAATCGACTTGCCACCGAACACCGTGTCGGCAAAAGCATGTCCCTCGCGAATGGCAACGGGCGTGAGCGCGACACGATCGGTCACATCGCCGACCGCATAGATATGCGGCACCGACGTCTGCGAAAACCGGTCGACCTCGATCGCGCCTTTGGCATTGACGCGCACACCGACCTTGTCGAGGCCAAGCCCGGTGACATTGGGCCGCCGACCTGTCGCGAACATCACCTGATCGACCACCTGCGATTCATGGTCCGACAGCGACACACACAGGCCGTGATCGACCTTCTCTACCGCCTCGACGATCTGTTTGGTTATGATCCTGATGCCGCGCCGTTCCATCTCCGTGCGCAGATGGTCGCGGACTTCGTCGTCAAATCCGCGCAGGATATTGTCGCCGCGATAGACCAGAGTCACCTCTGACCCGAGTCCCTTGAAAATGCCGGCGAATTCCACGGCGATGTAGCCACCGCCCTGGATCAGCACACGCTTGGGCAATTCCTTCAGATGAAAGGCCTCGTTCGACGAAATGACGTGTTCGAGACCCG
>JAEYVN010000400.1 GCA_023431725.1 Pseudomonadota bacterium | reverse complement strand
GGCCATACGAGACGAGCGCGGCAATGGCGCGATTGGTCTTCTCGGGCATCATGGATCGCTTGCCCGACCAGAAGGTTTTGGCGCACCACATGGGACCGATGGTTCCATTCTTCGAGGGGCGCGTGGGCCCGGGCTGGGATCAGCTCGGCAAGCGGACTTCAGACGAGGACTACAGCCTTGTCTTGAAGCGCCTGAAGAAGCGTCCGCTCGACTACTTCAAGGATTTTTACGTCGACACGGCAGTATTCGGTTCGCGCGCGGCGACGGTATGTGGGCTCGATTTTTATCACGACGACCGTATTCTTTTTGCTTCCGACTCGCCGTTCGATCCGGAGCGTGGTCCTGGCTATATCCGCGATACGATAAAAGTCCTCGAATCCATTGAGATGCCCCAAGAGCGTCGGGAGAAAATCTCATTCCGTAACGCGCAGGCTCTGTTTGGCCTGGCATCCTGAACTGGTGGGACATGCAAAATACTGATGTTCTTATCGTCGGCGGTGGGCCGACTGGCTTGACCCTTGCGAACGATCTCGGCCGTCGAGGCGTTAAATGCGTGCTCATCGAGAAGAAAGAGGCGCCTGCGTTCCTTCCAAAGATGGAGCGGATAAACGCGAGATCGATGGAGATGTTCCGGCGCCTGGGCCTTGCGAAATCCATTCGCGCCGCAGGTCTTCCCTCGCATGTTCCAATGGACGTCTACGTCATTGAAACGCTGAATAAGCCGCCATTGTTGCGACTGCCGTACGCATCGGTTGATCAGGCGTTGGCGGATAATCGCGCGACCAACGATGGTTCTGCGCCAATCGAGGCCTACCAGCTTATTTCTCAATACACGCTGGAACCACTGTTGAAAGGGATCGCAGAAAGCAATCCGAACATCAGCGTCCGTTTCGGCCTCGAATTCATTTCGTCGCAACAGGACGAAGGCGGCGTGACGGCTCAGCTTCGGAGGATGGACGGAAGCTCTGAAACTATAAGAGCGCAATACATGGTGGGCTGCGACGGTGGCGCCAGCGCCGTGCGCCGCGAGGCGAATATTGCGTTGAGTGGCGAAGGAAACCTGATGCAGCTTCGTCAGGCACTCTTCCGCTGCGATGAATTGTTCGATCGTCTGCCGGTCGGAAACGGTCCCGGCAGGGGACGTCACTATCATGTCGCCGACGACAAGGCGACGTTCCTCATCATGCAGGATTCAACCAAGCATTGGACGCTTCACGCCACCGTCGGCAACGATGAAGAGATGAAGCTGCAGTTCGAAGCGACTGTCGGCATTCCTGTGAAGTACGAGATGCTGTGGTGCGGTCCATGGCGACAGAACCTGCTTCTCGCCGATCGCTATCGGTCCAAACGCGTCTTCATCGCGGGTGATGCCGCGCACCTGGTCATTCCCACGGGTGGCCTCGGTATGAATTCCGGCGTTGGCGACGCGATTGATCTTGGCTGGAAGCTCGCTGCAACTCTCCAGGGCTGGGGCGGCCCCGGTCTGCTTGAGTCTTACGAAATTGAACGCCGTCAGATTGGCGATCGCAATATCGGTGCGTCGCGCTATGCGTCGATAGGACGACGAAAATGGCGGTCAATGTGGCGTCCGAATATCAACGATGACACTCCGCAGGGACGTCAGACGCGTGAAATACTGACGCGGACAGCCGATATCGAACAGCGTAAGAC
This sequence comes from Pseudomonadota bacterium, assembly GCA_023431725.1. GTDB lineage: Bacteria > Pseudomonadota > Alphaproteobacteria > Rhizobiales > Xanthobacteraceae > Pseudorhodoplanes. The sequence continues at coordinate 2,754 of JAEYVN010000400.1, read as the reverse complement.
CAATGAGATGATTGGCGCTGAACTCGGCTATCGGTATGTGGATTCGCCGGTGATTTGCGATATTCCGGGCGGGCCCGAGCATCTGTTTCGCGAATACCTGCCGACAACATGGCCCGGCGCCAGGCTGCCGAACGTTTGGCTAAGTGACGGTCGGCCGCTCCAGGACTTGATCGGCGAAGGCTACACAATCCTGAAGTTCGGCAAGACGCAGGAAGATGTTGCTTCGCTCGAACAAGCCTTCAAGGCAAGGCAGGCGCCGGTGACGACGTTGGAGATTCCCGACGCGATCGCCCGGGATATCTATCAATACGATATCATCCTGGTGAGGCCGGACCTCCATATTGTTTGGCGGGGTAATCGCATTGGCGATGATGCTGCCGCAATTGCTGATGTTGCAACTGGACATGCCCGCGCGAGAGGGGTGGCGTCATGAACGAACTGAACGGTCTGATTGACGAGTTGGTCACTGCCAACAGGATTCTGGCCCGCGAGGGAATCTGCGATTCGTTTGGCCATATCAGTGTTCGCCACCCGCATGATCCTCAGCGCTACCTGCTGTCACGAGCGCGTGCGCCGGAGCAAATCGAAGCTGCTGACATCATGGAGTTCACCTTGGAAGGTGAGCCCCTAGATGCGAATGGCCGAACTCCATATTTGGAGCGGCACATTCATGGAGCCATTTACGAGGCGCGAAGCGACGTAAAATCCATCGTTCACAATCACAGCCAAAGCGTCATTCCGTTTGGTGTCACTGACACTCCGGTAAGGCCTCTGTTGCACATGTGTGCCTCGATCGGTCACGAAGTGCATACATGGGATTCCCAGACCAAGTTCGGCGATACGAATCTGTTGATTTCGAACATGGATATGGGGAGGGACTTTGCCAAATTCCTGGGTGATGGCCGGGCTGCACTGATGCGGGGGCATGGCGCCGTCACAACGGGGCAGAGCATCAGGCAGGCCGTCTGGATTGCCATCTATCTTGAGGTCAATGCAAAGCTTCAACGCGAAGCAGCCGCCATGGGAACGATCAAGTTTCTCAGCAAAGGCGAAGTTGACGCGATCATCGGACGCACGGGGCCCTTTACCTTCGATCGTGCGTGGGAGAACTGGTGCCGGCGGGCCGGCCGTGAGCCGCAAGTCAGATCCTGAATGTTCGGGCGCCTTGGCTCAATGATCTCCGTAACTGAGGCTTGCGTCTATGCAAAGTGATCGTATCGAGACCGCTCCGGGATGGTATAAATTCAAGCTTGGCGAATTTATTCTGACGGTGTTGTCCGATGGGCCGCTGCCAATAACTCCGCCTCACCGTGGATTTATCGGAGTCGAGGAGGATGATGTCCGCAGGCTCCTGAGCGAAAATTTTCTGGCGACGGATCGTTTGCCGCTCGACCAGAACGTGCTTCTTGTCGACACCGGGCGACACAAGGTCCTGATCGACACGGGAGTTGGCACGAGCAGCGTTCTGAAGAGCCGTCAATACGGGCCTAATGCCGGGCGCCTGATTCCGAATTTGCGAGCCGCCGGCGTCGCGCCGTCAGAGATCGATATCGTTGCGCTGACACATCCGCACCACGATCACGCCTGGGGGCTGACCGCGGATGGTGGCGTGAGAAATTTTCCTAATGCGCAGTTGGCCATTAGTGAAGAGGACTTCGATTTCTGGACGGATGAAGCCAAGTTAAGCGGAAGCGTGCCCAATCCAGCGTGGGTTGCGGGGGCGAGGCATAGCCTGTTTCCCTATCGTGATCGATTGATACCCGTGCGCGACGGCAAGGAGCTTGTGAGCGGTGTCGTTGCTATCGCAGCTCCCGGGCATACGATGGGGCATCATCTCTACGCGATCACCTCGGAGGGACGGACGCTTCTTCATATGGGCGATGCAGTTCACCACCAGGTTCTGCTGCTTCGACATCCAGAGTGGCGGGTTGCGTGGGATACCGATCCTGATCTCGGTGTGCGTACACGACTGAGGATGCTGGATATGATCGAAAATGACGGCATGATCGCTTTCGGTTATCACTGCGCCTGGCCGGGGTTGGGGCGCATCGTCAAGACGTCCAATGGTTATTCTTGGCTTGCAACGCCGATGTTTTGGGAACTGGATCAAAATCTAATTCCTCCGACGTCTAACGATACGGCTGCATCGTCCTGAAGCAAAACGCTGCAAGCGTTCTCCTCCGCGTCATTCTCAAGGCAGGGTCGAAATCCTCAGTAGGGAATAAAGCGAGTAGTGCGCGCTTGCTTTGCATCCCAAGGTCAATCAGACATCGCGGGTAGATCCGGCTGGACGCTTGAGGTGGATCGCTTCGGCAATTCAGCGGCGGGCAGTGGAAGTCCCGACCCCAGGGCGACCATGTCCTTCAAAAGCATGTCGGCCACTTTTCAGGGTGGCGGTTACGTCCCGCAGCCTGATTTGCTCAGCAACGGATCTCGCGTTCGTCACGGATAGTTCGCGCACGTCCTTGAGGCGCACAGTCCTCTCCCGCCGTCTCACAGACCGGACCGGCTTCTGTGAGTGATGCGGATTGTAAGGCAATCGTCTTCTCGTCTCTCCACTCGACGATCGTTTTCCCGAAATTTTCGTCCCGCTAATGGCGACGGCGGCGCTCAAGTTCGCTTAACCGGAACGACCATCGTACGGACTTGGGAGGCGTCGGCCTGGGTTGATCTGTACAACAGCCATACAAAAAGCAGCTATGGAACGTGCGAGAACTTCTTGTTGCGTTCGAACTGCAAGTGTCGCTATATCTT
>JAEYVN010000360.1 GCA_023431725.1 Pseudomonadota bacterium | reverse complement strand
ATCAAGGCGCTTGCCCTGGCTTGCGCCAATGCTGCCAGTCGCCAGCAATGCCGCGTCCTTGCTGCTCGCAAGCTTCGGTTCTGTCGCAGACTTCGTCTCGGAGCCAGAAGCCGGCGTCGTTGACTTGGCAACGAGACCCGCACTGGCTTCGGTCGGTCGCGGCAACGGCATGCGCACGCCGTCCGCAGCGCCCGCCGGATCGAGGTCGTTCGGCACCAGCATCACGAACTGGCCGGGATGCTTGAAGCGCCCGGCCGCGCGTTCGGCTTCAACGCCGGCGCCGAGATAAATGTCGGCACGGGCCGGACCAATGATCGCGCCGCCGGTATCCTGCGCGACCATCAGGCGGCGGAACCAGGTATCCGGCTTCTCCGATGCGATCGGCAGAAACGCATTCACGAACACCGGCATGCCATAGGTATGCAGCTTGCGATCCACCGCGATGGAGCGCGCCGCAGTCAGCGAAATGCCCTGCGCGCCGATTGCCTCATCGAATTCGGACAAGTCGGTTTCGCGGAAGAACACATACGACTTGTTCTCGCGACGGAGTTTCTTGCCCTCGTCCGGGAATTTTTCCATGTACTCGCGGATCTTCTGCATCGAGATTTCTTCTCTCGTCACATATCCGCGGTCGATCAGGAAGCGGCCGACCGCCGTATAGGCGTGACCGTTCTTGTCCGCATAATTCAGACGGATCACCTTGCCGTCGTCGAGCCGCACGCGCACCGAGCCCTGAATTTCGGCGAAGAACGCATCGATTGGGTTCACCCAGGCGATCTCGAGCCCGCGCCCGGCCAGCGCGCCATCCTCGATCTGCGCGCGATCGAAATAAGGGGCTGACGTCCGCTTGACCACGCGCTTGCCCGCCTTGCCCTTGCTGCCGGACCGGCGCAGACGCTGCGTCACGAGATCGGGCGGGCGACGATAAAGCGGCGTCGGATGGGTTTCGGTTGGCGTCCGCGAGCCTTCAATCACCGGCTCATAGTAACCGGTGAAAAAGCCGTCCTTCTCACCCACGGCCGACATTCGGACCGGCCGGAAATTTTCTTCGAAAAATTTGCGCGAGCCCGCTTCGTTCAGCGGTAGCGCCCCCGTCGCTCGCCCGCACACCTCGAACAGGGCGCGGTAGGTTTCGCCGCGCTCGGCGCGTGATTTCGGGGAGCTTCTCAGGATCGGCCGGCAGCTGGCCAGAAAAGCCGACAGGGCTTCCGAATGATCGTCCTCGATCCAGCCCTTGAGTTCGTGCCAGGCCAGCGGCTCGAACTGGCTGTTGGGCATTTTCAGCGGGCTGGACTTCGTCGTCCGCTTGGCCGCCTTGCCCTTCGCAGATTTTTCCTTGGCCGATTTTTCCTTGGCAGGCTTGATCTTGGCGGATTTTTCGTCGGGCTTTTTGGCGGTGGCGGCCGGCTTTGAATCCTGCTTGGCGTCAGGCTTGGTCGACGCCAGAGCGACCGGCGTCGCGACAAGCGCAACGGCAAGAAAGGCACAAGGGAGCGCCCAGGACAGCTGGCGCACCTTCAGACCCTGCAGGATAAATCCCCGTCCCCCAATCAAATCGAACCCACCCGATTATTGTCCCGCTTCCGTGGCAACCAGCTTCCAGTTCGGATCGCGCGCCGTCACATCGCGTGCGAAGGTCCAGACATCCGTCACTTCTGTGACCTTATCGGGGCTGCCGTCGATCACGTTTCCTGACTTGTCTCGCGTGGCTGAAATCAGTTGCGAGACGAACCGCACCGTCACCTGAGCGGTGTTATTGCGGACTTCGGCACCGATGATCTCGGCAGTATCGAGCGACACGAACTTGTTCTCGACGGTATCGCCCTTGGCTTCGCGATCCTTGATCGCGGCTTCGAAGCCGTCATAGACCTCGCGCGACAACAGCCCCTTCAGGCTCTTGCGGTCGCCCAAGGCGAAGGCGGTGACGATCATTTCATAGGCCGCCTTGGCGCCGGTCACGAAATGCTTGGCGTCAAAAGTTCGGTCCGAGGCAACAATGGCATCCAGTCCGGACGCGATCGGGCTGCCTTCGGCGGCAATACCCTTCCAGCGATCTTCCGCCGGTTCGGCCGGCCGGCTGATCGTCTCGGAATTGCTGTTCCGGGTCGGCAGGGTGACGACCTTGTCGCCGGCCTGCGCCCGCACGTCGCGGGTTGAGTATGGGTCATAGGGCGGCCGCTCCCGGCCGGTCCTCTGACCCAGAACACTGCGAAGGCGGATGAAGATGAAGACCGCCAGAGCCAGGAAGATGATAGTGTAGATATCGAACACGCGCGAATGCCTTTGCAGCCGGAAAGCGGGAAACGGGCCGCCACGTCAACCGAGAGCAGCACGGATGCCGTACGCCGCTAATAATCTAAGCACGCGACCGGTCTTATCCATAGGTCTCGTCAGGTCAAAACCCTGTGGGTCTACCGAACTTAGACGATCCGGAGCGCAAAGGCCAACCCGATACCACCACTGGAAAGCACCCTGAAAATTCCCGGCAAGCCAATCCTGCGTGGACTTTTAGGCTTGGGTATGGCGAAGGCCGCGGTTTTCCGAGCAATCGCGCCGAACTTTGACACATCGGCCACTCCATTTACGCTATTTGCAACTTCAGTTCTTCGCGCGGCCATCGCGCGCGAATCAGCAGATCGCGAGCGCGGGCCTCTTGCCGAACATGTTGTCGCGGTCGCTTTCGGCGGCGTTGAAGGGGCGTCCTGGACCACCAAGCTGCGGCGGTGCGGCGGGAGTCCGACCCGGCCAATGGCCGACCGTCGCATCGTCCGCGCCACCGGGAGGAAGCACGACAACGGCCGGCCGGAAACCACGACGCCGACCGATCCTTGTTCGGTCCTGAGGCGTGTGTTAGCCACTCGCCAGCAATAAAGCGCCGGTCCGGCGCATCAACAGGATTACCGATGGCGACTTCGACCAATGGCAATGGCGGCGCACAAGGCGCTCCGGATGACGCTCAGGCACCGCAGCTCAATGTGCTGGCGCAATACATCAAGGACTTCTCGTTCGAGAATCCGAATGCACCGCGCTCCCTGCAGCCTTCCGACGCGCAGCCGAACATCAATATCCAGATCAACGTCAACGCCGCGCCGTTCCAGTCCGAATTCGAAGTCGAACTGAAGATCGAAGGCAAGGCAGATGCCGCCGGCTCGATGCTGTTCGCTTTCGAGCTGATCTATGGCGGCGTCTTCCGCATCCAGAACGTGCCGCAGGATTCGATCCATCCGATCCTGATGATCGAATGCCCGCGCCTGCTGTTCCCGTTCGCACGTGAGATCATCGCCAACGGCGTGCGCAACGGCGGCTTCCCGCCGCTGTTCATCGATCCGGTGGATTTCGTCGGCCTCTATCGCCAGAAATTGGCCGAACAGGCCGGCGCGCAGCAGCAGCCGAGCTGATTGCGATTGGTTATTCCGGGGCACTTGCGCAGCAAGTGAACCCGGAATCCCAGAACTAAAGATTGAAATGAGAATTGCTGGATTCGGGGCTCGCGCCTTTGGCGCGCCCCGGAATGCTAGGTCTATAAGTTTGTCTGGCTATTCAGCCGCCGCGTATTTCTTCCACACCGCTTCCTCGCCCAGTGTTGCGATGAAAGCATTGTGTGCGGTGCGCTCTTCGTCGCTGACACGCGGCGGCAGCGGCTCCGGCCGCGTGCGGCGCGATAGATCGGCCGTCGCCAATGCTGCAGCGATGCCGTCAGTTGACACGAGGTTCAGCGTGGTCTGACGGCCACCGACCAGTTCAATATAAACTTCGGCCAGCAATTCGGCATCGAGCAACGCGCCGTGCTTGGTGCGCTTCGAATTGTCGATCTTGTAGCG